>NZ_JBHVIV010000008.1:0-180069 GCF_042799475.1 Kitasatospora sp. NPDC057692
GCACGCCTCCTGACCGAGCGCAAGATCACCCTGAAGCAGGGCGACGGGCACATCAGGCTGAAGGAGGGCGTCGAGAACAACACGGTGACGGCCTGCCAGGCGGCGAACGACATCTTCGTCGAGTCCCGTCTCGACAAGAACGGTTACTGCTTCACCGTCACCGGCACGAGCGGGTACCTCGCGATGGAGCTTCCGGAGGTCTACATGCTCTGGACCGAGGACCGCTCGGTCAGTGCCAAGCTGGTCGCCTCCGGGCAGGAGAAGCTGGTGAGCGTCGGCCCCAACACGGCCCAGCCCGTCGGGGAGGGCCTGCCCGGCGGACAGCGCTCCGTCCTCGTCGAACTGCGCGTCACCGGCTGATCCACCGCCTCCGGCCGTTCCGCCCCTTCGTCGACCACGACCGCCTCGGGTCCGGGCATCCGGTCCGCACCTGACGCGCCCCGAAGCTCTTCTCACTCCTCGGAGAGTCCACTGTGTCCCGCACACCCATGAGGGCGTCCCTCAAGGCCGGTGCCCTCGCTGCGGCCCTCGCCGCCGGCGCCCTGGCCACCTACGCCACCCCGCCCGCTTCCGCCACCGCCGGCGACCCCGCCGCCGACGGTTGGTACGCCTACACCGCCCGCCTGGCGATCGGTGACAACGTCCGCGCCTGCACCGGCGCCCTCGTCGACCGGTACTGGGTGATCACGGCCGCCTCGTGCTTCGCCGAGAACCCCGCACAGCCGACCTCGGTGGACGGCGCGCCGAAGTGGCCCACCACCGTGACCGTCGGCCGTACCGACCTGACCGCGACCAACAGCGGCGCGAGCAGCAGCGTCGAGCGGCTGGTGGCCCGCTCCGACCGCGACCTGGTGATGGCCAAGCTCACCACCCCGATCGACACCATCGCGCCCCTGAGGGTCGCCACCACGGCGCCCACCGCGGCCGAGAACCTCCGCGTCCCCGGCTACGGCCGGACCAAGACCGAATGGGTGCCCAACAGGCTGCACACCGGTGCCTTCACCGTCAACGGGGTGCGCCCGACCGCCGTGGACACCGTCGGCACCAACGGCGCGGCGGTCTGCAAGGGCGACACCGGTGCCCCCGTCGTCCGTGAGACCGCTCCCGGCCGGACCGAACTGGTCGCCGTCGCCTCCCGTTCCTGGCAGGGCGGCTGCCTCGGTGAGACCGAGACCCGCACCGGCGCCGTCAACACCCGCACCGACGACCTCGCCGGCTGGGTGCAGCAGACCCGCGCGACGGCAGTGGGCTGGAAGACCCAGGTACTGATCCGCAGCGACGCCAACCTGTACCACTCGACCCGTCTCTACGACGGCACCTGGACCCCGTACGAGGACGTCCAGGCCACCGCGGGCAACATCGGGGGCGTGCGCGCCGTTGCCACGGCCGGCATCAACGCCGACACCCACATCATCGCTCTGGGAGGCGACGGGCACCTGCACTACGCCATCCGCAACCTCAACGGCGGCTGGAACCAGCGCTTCGTCGACCTCAACATCGCCCTCAACGACCTCGGCAACATCACCCAGGTCTCCATCTCCGCCATCGGCAACGACCTGCACGTGGCCATCGTCGCCGACGGCTACCTCTTCCACACCGTGCGCAACGGCGACGGACAGTGGAGCCCCTTCGGCGTGGTCACCGACGCCGCCGGCCCGCTCCAGGGAATCACCTCCATCTCCACCGCCGGAACCGCCGGAGGCGAACTGCACATCGCAGCCGTCTCGGGCGGCAGGATCTACCACACCCTGCGGACCGCCAGCGGGAACTGGGGCGCCTGGGGATCGGTCGCCGAGGCCGCCGGCGCCACCGCGCCCGTGACCTCCGTCGCGGTCTCGCGCCAGAACAGCGACCTCAACCTCGCCTTCATCGCCACCGACGGCCAGTACCACACCATGCGCTGGGCCAACGGCACCTGGCAGCCCAACGCCTCCCTCGGCGGTGTCGTCGGGAACATCACCGGCACCAGCATCAGCGCCGCCGCCGTCGACACCGAAGCCCGGTTCGCGATCACCACCACCGACAACAAGGTCGTCCTCACCGCTCGCCACACAGACGGCACCTGGGCTACCACCGAGACCCTCGACCTCACCTCCATCCCCGGCAACCACACCGGCACCGTGATCACCGGCAGCCTCTGATCACCACGCCACCGGAAGGCACCGGTGGGGAGGGCCCGGGTCCTCCCCACCGATGCCGACACGGTGAGGCCGGGGGGTGGCGGCGCGGCCGAACAGGTCGCCGTCGTCCCCTCGGAGCCGGCCCCGCCCGACGGCCGCCCGCGCCTACCCCGGCCCGACCAGCCCGCACTCGTACGCGAGGATCACCGCCTGCACCCGGTCCCGCAGGCCCAGCTTGGCCATGACCCGGCCGAGATGCTTCTTCACCGTGGGCTCCGCGAGACCGAGGGCGGCGGCGAGTTCCGCGTTGGTCAGGCCGCGGGCGGCCCCCACCAGGACCTCCCGCTCGCGCGCGGTCAGCACGCGCAGCCGCTCCGCGTCGCTGCCGCCGCCCCCGCCGCCCCCGGCGTCGTCGTCCCCGGCGGCGGGGAGCCGGTGCGCGAAGCGGTCCAGCAGCCGCCGGGTCACCCGGGGGGAGACCACGGCGTCCCCCCGGGCCACATCGCGGATCGCCGCCAGCAGCTCCTGCGGCCGGCTGTTCTTCAGCAGGAAGCCGGAGGCCCCGGCACGCAGCGCCTCGAAGGCGTACGCGTCCAGGTCGAAGGTCGTGAGCACCAGCACCCGCGTCCCGGGCACCTCGCGCAGCAGCCGCCGGGTCGCCTCGATGCCGTCGGTGCCCGGCATCCGCACGTCCATCAGCACCACGTCCGGCCGCAGCCGCCGCGCCAGCTCCACCGCCGCCGCCCCGTCGGCCGCCTCCCCGACCGGCTCCATGTCCGGCTCGGCGCGCAGGATCATGCCGAACGCCAGCCGCAGCAGCAGCTCGTCGTCCACCAGCAGCACCCGGACGCTCACGGCGCGCCCCCGGGATCCAGCCGAACGAAGACCCGCCAGCCGCCGCCCGGCCGCGGACCCGCCTCCAGCACCCCGCCGAAGGCCGCGGCGCGCTCCCGCATCCCCGTGAGACCCCGCCCGGACCCGGCGGATCCGGGGCGCCCGGCGGATCCCGTCCGCCCGGTCCCTCCGGCCCGCCCGTCGTCGGTCACCTCGACCGTGACCGCCCCCGGCGCGCAGGACACCCGCACCTCGGCACGCGACCCCTCCGGCGCGTGGCGCAGCGCGTTGGTCAGCGACTCCTGGACGAGCCGGTGCACCGTCAGCTGCGCCGCGGCCGGCACCCCGGCGGCCTCGCCGTCCACCCGCAGCCGGGTCACGAGGCCCGCCGCCGCCATCCGCTCGCACAGCGCCCCGAGCTGCCCGATCCCCGGCGGCGATCGCCGGTCGTCCCCGGGCCCCGCCCCGGGCCACGCGTCGGGACCGGCGTCCGGATCGGCGTCCTGGAGCAGGCCCAGGGCCCGCCGCATGTCGGTCAGCGCCTGCCGCCCGGTCTCCGCGATCCGGGCCGTCACGGCGGAGGCGTCGGCCGGCCGCGCGTGCCCGAGCGCGTCCGCCAGCGCCACGACCACCGACAGGCCGTGCGTCACGCTGTCGTGCAACTCCCGCGCGATCCGGTCGCGTTCCTCCTCCACCGCCCGACGCTCCCGCTCGTCGCGGTCCCGTTCCAGCCGCGCCAGCCTTTCCGCCCGCGCGGCCCGCCGGATCCGGGCGTTCGCCCCGAGCAGCGCGCTCGCGGCGACCGCCGCCGTCATCGCGGCGGCCGAGGCGAGGAACCGGCCCTCGGGCGCCCAGCGCGCCGCCGCCAGCACCGCCCCGGCCACCGCCACCAGACCCGCCGCCCACGCCGACCGGTACGGCGCCCGCGCGGTCACCGTCCCGAGGGCGACCAGCAACGCCGCGTCGGCCGGGAGCTGAACACCCAGCAGCCACTGCGCGAGCGCCGCGGCGGCGATCACCCCGAACACGGCCCGGGGCGCCCGCCGCCGCCACACCAACGGCAGCACCAGAGCGGTCTGCAGCGCGAAGCCCGTACCGTCCGCCACCCGCCCCGGCCCGAGCGTCACCAGGAACAGGGCCGCCGCGAGCGCGGCGTCCGCCACCAGGGGCGGCACCCGCCCCGGCAGCCGCGCGAGGGCGATCGGTCGGTCCGTCCGTACCGCGCCGGTCCCGGTCATCGTGTCCGTCCTCGCGTCCGCGTCGTCCGGCGTCCTCGCCGGAGCCCCACGGTAGGGCCCCCGCGCCCGCTGAGGCGTCCGCCCACCGGCGGAGACCGGGGGAGACCCCGGAACACCGGGGGCTCCTCCGCGCGGAGGAGCGGACGCGCCCCGGGGCGACCCGCGCCCACCCGCGGGATCGTCCCCCGGCAGGGCGCCCCGCACCCCCCGGCGGCGGAACCCTGGTGGTGACCCCGCAGCCGCACCGCCCGAGGAGCCCGCCCATGCCCCCGACCCGCCGCGCCCTGCTCGGCACGCTCGGCGCAGCCGCGCTCGCCACCGTGGCCGCCGCCCCCGGCCCCGGACACCGCACGGCCTCCCCCGCCCCGGGAAGCCGCCCCGCCGCCCCGGCCCAGGGACACGGCCCCGCGCACGCCCCCGGTACCCCCGTCCCGTTGTGCCTGCCCGCGCCCACCGGGCCCTGGCCCGTCGGCACCGTCGCGCTGCACCTGGTCGACGACAGCCGCCCCGACCCCCTCCTCCCCGCCAAGCCCTACCGGGAGCTCATGGCCGGCCTCTGGTACCCGGCGGAACCCGGTGCCGGGCACCCGACGGCCCCCTGGCTGCCCCCGGCCGCGGCGGCCGACTGGGACGCGCACTCCGCACCGGCCCTCGGTGTCCCCGCCGGCGCCGCCGACTGGCGGGGGATCAGGACCCACGCCCGCACCGGCGCGCCCGTCGCCCGTCGCGCCGGCCGGCTGCCCGTGGTGCTGTTCTCCTCCGGCGACGGCGGCTCGCGCGCCCTCGGCACCACCCTGGTCGAGGAGTTGGCGAGCCGCGGCCACCTCGTCGTCGCCCTCGACTCCACGTACGAGGCCGAACAGGTCGAGTTCCCCGGCGGCCGGGTCGAACGCGCCCTACCGCTCCCCGACGACCTCACCCCGGAGGTCATCGCCGCCCTCCTCGCCGGGCACTCCCGGGCCCGTCTCGCCGACGCCCGCTTCGTCCTCGGCGCACTCGACCGGCTCACCCGCGGGGACCGCCCCGACACCGGCACCGACCCGCTCCCGGACGGGCTCGCCGAAGCCGCCGACCCGGCCAGGACCGGCGTGCTCGGGCAGTCCCTCGGCGGCTCCGTCGCCGCCCAGCTCGCCCACGACGAGCCCCGCGTCCGCGCGGCGGCCGACCTCGACGGCGCCCTCCTCGGACCCGTCGCCGCCAGCGGCCTCGCCAAGCCCTTCCTGCTGATGGCCTCCGGTGCGAAGACCCTGCGCACCGAACCGAGCTGGGCCTCCTGCTGGGCGGCGTCCACCGGCCCCCGGCACGCCCTGAGGCTGCGGAACGCCGCCCACGGCTCGTACACCGACCTCCAGGTCCTCCTGCCCCAGCTCGTCCGCCGCCTCCCGGTCCCCGACGCGGCCGGACTCATCGGCACCGTCGACCCCCGGCGCTCCCTGGCCGCCCAGCGCACCGCCGTCGCCGCCTTCTTCGCGCAGTACCTGACGGGGCGGCCCACCGGCTTCCTCGACCGGCCCGGCGACGACTGGCCGGAGCTGGAGGTGCTGCGCTGAACCGGCCCGCCCCGCAGCCCTCGTGGCGCCGGGCGGTACGGCCGTCGGGCCGGTAGCGGGGCGCGCGGGGCGGGCCGAGACACGGAGCCGGCGCGACCGTAGGACGGACCCCCGCGCCGTCCCGCGATCCCGGCGCCGCGAGCGGACCACCCCCGCCGCGCCGGACCGCCCGGCGGCCCGCGCCCCGGACAGGGTCCGCGTCCTGATCGCACACGTCCGTCGAGCAGGAGCCCGTCGCCGACCGGGCGGTTGAGGCACCGGGACCGGCGAGGACGAACACGGCTGTGGCGAGGGAGATCAGGAGGGGAAGCAGAACGGCGGCTCCCCAGTTGGCCAGGGAGCCACCGTGCCCCGCCTAGAACCCGGCGTCCTCACACGCCACGTCGGAGATGATGTACGTCCTCCCGCCCGTGTAGTAGCGGCCGTTCACCCTGGTACACCACCTCTGATCCCCGGCGCGGTTCGTTGCGACTGCCGTGTCGGAGATGTGCGGCGCCGCGATCACGCCGGTCTCGGTGTCACCCTCGAAGGCGCCGTCAGCCGTAATCGTCACCGTGATCTCCACATCGGCCCACGGCTCGCAATAGGCATGGCCTGTGGCATAGACCTTGCCATTGGAGTAGAACGGCGTGGCGGCATAGGCGTAGCACGTGGTGGCCGCCGCGCTTGAGGTGCCCGCGTACGCGACACCAGGAGCGAGCGAACCAGTGACGGCCGCGGCACACAGTAGTCCTGCGGCTACCTTTTTCCTCATGGCTTCCTTCTGTTGAGAGTCGGGACGAGACTGCGCGCCCGGCGACATGGCTGACGAGCGCTCTTTCGGTCAGAACCATTGGATTTAAGGCGGAATCGGTGTCAGTCCTCGGCGCCTGGGGCCGTACAGCCGCTCGTGCACACGGTCCTGGGCGATCAACACCGGAGACTGGCGACACGTTGTGATGCCAGGGACCGCTAGGCAGGGCACAGACTGCTGGCTGTCGGCAGGCGGGAGCAACAACGACTGGCTGTCCCGGACAGGCGCCGACTGTCCGGGCTGGTCGGGGCCTTGTCCGGGCTGCGTCCTGGACGGCGGCGGAGGCTCGGGACGGCCCCGGCCCGGGGCCGCGTCCTCCGTGGGGCGGAGGAGCGGCACCGGGCCGGGGCGCGGAGGTGGGGATCAGGCGCCGGGCGGGGTCACGTAGCCGGAGACCTTCCAGTTCTCCGTGCCGCCCTTGGCGGTGCGCGGGTCGATGTGGCGGCGGGTCACCTTGTTGCCGAAGTTGCCCTCGACGGTGTCCAGGGTGCCGTCACGGTTCACCGAGACCACCACGCCCACGTGGCCGCCCTGCGCGTAGGCCGGCGGGCCGTAGACGACGAGGTCGCCGGGCTTCGGCGAGCCGCTGTGGAACAGGTGGTGCTCCTGCCCCCCACTTGCCGACCCCGCGCCCGAACAGGGTGGTCGGGACGCTCTTCACCCCGGCGTGCCGCCAGGTCCACTCGGCGAACGCCGCGCACCAGGGGGTGTTGCGGCAGGTCTGGCCCTTTCGGGTGAGGTACTTCTGGCAGGCCGAGCTGCTCTCGGTGACCCCGATCTGGCCGCGCGCCGCCGCCACGGCTCGCCAGGACGTGGCCGCTCCGGCGGCCTGCCCGTCCACAGGTTCAGGGCTCCGGTGGCGGGCGGGGCGCGGTTCAGTTCCTCAGCGGTGCGGCCGGGGGAGATGAGCTTCTCCGAGCGACGGGATCGCCTGGCTGCCGGGCATCCGTCCCCGCACCGCACCGGGAGGACCGTGTCGGCTGTCCGGCGGCGCATGCGTCCTCACGAGCGCCGTGCGACTGCTCAGCGGCCCTGCGAGGGTCAGTCGCCCGCGGTCTGGAGTTCGGGGTCGGCCGGCTGTTCCCAGGGCTGTTCCCAGTCGTCGGCGGCCGACGACTGACTGTCGGTGCGCCAGGTCAGGACCAGGACCAGGGCCGCGCCGACGATGGCGAGGGCACCCGCGGTCAGTGCGAGGGCGTTGTGCCCGTCGGCGAACACCGCGCGCAACGTGTGCTCCAGGGCGTCGCGCCGCCCGGTCGGGGCAGCGGCGATCAGGCCGTCGGCTCCGCCACCGGACAGGGCTTGGGCGACCCGGTGCGGGTCGGTGGCCTCGTCCTCCAGGGACCGGCCCATGGTGGAAACGGCCAGGGTTCCGAAGACCGCGACGCCGCAGGCGTAGCCGAGCTGTTCGACGGTGCTGTAGGTGCCACTGGCCATGCCGGCACGGTCGTAGGGCACCGAGCCCAGGGCGAGGGCGGCGGCGACCTGGAAGACCAGGCCCATGCCGAGGCCGCTCAGCACGAGGCCGCCGATCAGGGCGGGCCACCCGGAGTCGGGGCCCAGGAAGCCTTCCGCCGACAGTCCGAGGCCCGCGAGGAACAGGCCCAGGGCGGCACCTGTGCGGGGAGAGGGCTTGGGCATCCACCGGCCGCTCACGATCGCGACCAGGGCCGCGGCCAGGGCGTGCGGCAGGACAACCAGGCCGGCACCGATCGGGGAGAGGTGCTGAACGGACTGCAGCCACATCGAGGTATAGGGAAGGATCCCGTACACCGCCGCCTCCCCGACGGCGATGGTGATCATCGCCGCGGTGAACGCGGGCCGGCGGAACAGCGAGAGGTCCAGCAGCGGGTGGGCGCTGCGCTTCTGCACGCCGACGAAGGCCGCGAACGCGAGCAGGGCCGCGCCGAGGGGCGCCAGAGTGGCCGCCGACGTCCAGCCGTGGGAGTGCGACTCGGTCAGGGCGTAGACCAGGCCGCCCGCGCCGAGGGCGAAGAGCAGCAGGCCGGGCACGTCCAGGCGCCGGGTGGCATCCTTCACCGGGGTGGAACGGGGAACGCAGCGGAAGGTCATCCACAGGGCGAGCGCGGTGACGGGCACGTTGACGTAGAAGATCCACCGCCAGTCCAGGGCGTCGGTGAGGAGGCCGCCCAGGACCGGGCCGAGCGCGGCGGCACTGGCGGCCACCGCTGCCCAGACACCGAAGGCCGTCCCCAGTCGGCGCCCCGAGTACAGGGTGCTGATCAGGGAGAGGGTGGTGGCGAACATGGCGGCCGCGCCGACCCCCTGCACCAGGCGGGCGGTGATCAGCCAGCCCATGTCCGGCGACAGCGCGCACGCGACGGAGGCGGCAGCGAAGACGAACAGGCCCGCCACGTACACGCGGCGCCGCCCGTGGAGGTCCGCGAGCATGCCCGCGCCCAGCAGAGCGGCGGCGACCGCCAGTGCGTAGCCGTCGGCCACCCACTGAAGTTGGGACAAGGACGCGTCCAACGACCCGGACATGGACGGCAGAGCGACCAGCACGATGGTGACATCGACCAGCAGCATGAATGTGCCCAGGCAGATCGCTGCCAAGGGCCCCCAGATACGCATGAAGTGAACTCCCGAAGTGGGTGGGACGAGACCCCCACACCCTCCGCGCCCTCCGCGGGCACCCCAAGCCGTACCCTGCGGGACGGAAGGATCCGGCACACAGGTGAGGCATCGCGGTGGATTCAGACAGGATCGACGAGCTCGACCAACGGCTCCTGCAGCTTCTCCAGTTGGACGGCCGGGCTCCCTTCAGCCGTCTCGCCCGGGACCTGGATGTCTCCGAGCGGACCGTCGCCCGCCGCTACCGGCGGCTACGCGTCATGGGCCTGCGCATCGTGGGCCAACCGGTGCCCGACCGCCTGGGTTTGGTGCGATGGCTGCTGCGTCTGCGCTGCACCCCCGACGCGGCCGGCGCCATCGCCGACGCGCTGGCCCGCCGCCCCGACACCAGCTGGGTCACTCTGGCCTCCGGCGGCACCGAGCTCTACTGCGCCCTCAACACCCGCACCGCCGACGAACGCAACGCCCTCCTGCTGCAGAAGCTCCCCCGCACCCCGCACGTGCTGACCGTCAGTGCCCACTGCATGATGCGGATCTTCGTCGGCACCACCAGCACCTGGCACGCCACCCGTTTCGATGCCCCGGCCCCGACGGGACCGTCGCCCTCGGTGGAACCACTGCTCCTGGACCCCACCGACCGGGTGCTGTTCGCCGTACTGGCCCGCGACGGCCGGGCCACCCTTGCCGAGCTCGGCACCGCGGCCGACCGGTCTCCCTCCAGCGTCCAGCGCCATCTCGACCGGCTCCGGGACGAAGGCGCCCTCGGTTTCTCCGTCGACTTCGACCCGGAACTCCTGGGCTACCGGATGACCACCCAGCTGTGGTTGAACATCGTCCCCGTCCATCTGCGCACCGTCGGTGAGGCCCTCGCCACCCATCCCGAGATCGCGTTCGCCGCCGCCGTCACCGGCACGTCCAACCTCGTCGCCAGCGGCGTCTTCCGGACGCCCGCCGACCTCTACGACTACCTCGACCGGCGCATCGGCCCTCTCCCCGGCATCCAGAACATCGAGACCGCGCCGACCCTTCGCGAGGTCAAACGCCTCGTCCACGTCCTGCCCTGACCGAATCCGAAGTTCCGAACACAGCGGTCGGACTCCCCGCCGCCGGCGCCCGGACCGCCGGAGGTCCGGCGATGGATCCGCGCGGTGTACGCCTCCGCCGCGGCCATGAGCGCCCCCGCGCTCCTGCTGGTCCTGCTGCCGCCGCCCGATCGGCCGGCGCCGGCCGAGAGGACGCCCTCGGATCCGATCTGCAGACCGCCCGGGACGCCGTCAACACCTGCCGGGACCGGGGACTTCAGCGAATGACGGTGGCCGGGAGGTGGCGCTCCGGGGAGCGGGCCTGAGCCCCCGTGCGGAGACAGGACGAGCGGGTGCGGGGCGCCGGTCAGGGCACCCCGCACCCGTCGGTGGCGGGCGGTCAGCTCCAGGGGTTGGCGGGCTGGTCGTCGATGGCGGTCCAGAAACGGGTGCCGGCGGGCAGGGTGCCGTTGGCCCACAGGCCCCAGCCGGAGCCGTCGTGGAATTCGGCCATCCGGAAACCGGCGCCGAAGCTGTTGGCGCACTTCTGGTCGGCGGCGGCACGGCTGGAGAGCTGGTGGCCGGGCAGCGGCGCGGTCGCCTTCACCTCACCGCCGGCCCAGCTGTGGTAGCCGCTGGTGGGGACGCCGGCGGGAGCGGGGCGGCCGTCGTGCTTGAGACACAGCAGCGGCAGCACGGCACTTGACGGGGTGTCACCGTTGTACGGGTTGCTGTTCGCGGGGTTGTCGTAGCCGACGTGCACCACGTTGTCGGCGCGCTGCTCCAGGGTGGTCCAGGTCATGCCGGCGTGCTGGCCGCGCGGGCCGAACAGGGCTTCGTAGGCGGTGCTGTAGAGGTTCCACTGCTGGTAGCTGCCGCCGTCGCAGTCGCGCATGACCATCTTCCAACCGCCGAAGGTCTTCCGCGAGTTGTCGAGGCACAGGGCGCTGGAGACGTTCTTCAGCCGTACCCCGATCATGCCGTAGAGGGCCGGTTCCGCCTCGAACGGGGTGATCTCCCACTCCTGGTTGGGAGCCCCTGCGCGACACGAACTGGCCGACAGCCCATCGGTTTCCGTCAGACAGCGGTCGCCGTCGACGCTGGGGGTGGTGACCGTGTACCGCCCGGGATAGCCCGCGACGGGCTTGAACACCCACATGCCGGGGTTGTTGGACGGCTCGCAGGGGTGCATGTCCTGCGGCCCCCATCGGGCGTCCGGGCAGCGCTCGGAGTACTGGTTGAACAGGACCGTGGCGGGGGTGTCGGCGGAGGCGCCGCCGGGCACCAGGAGCAGGCCGGTCACGGCCAGCACGATGGCGGGCACGAGACGCCTGAGGGTTGAGCGCATGCTGACTCCACAGAGGGTTCGGAGGGTGCGGCCGCCTGCCCGCGTGGGCGGGGGCCGCCTGCCGGTTCGTCTGCGGCCTTCCGGTCCCGCCGTCCCCGAGCGGGGGCGAACACCGAGGCAGGAAGGCCGGTGGCGCTGTCGAGAGTCTTGTCGTGGCACACCGTCCGCCGGTAGTGGCCGATGCCACGGACCGGCCGGGCGGTGTCATGGCCGCCGTATGACAACCGTCATGATCTTTGGCCGGTTCGGACACAGACAGCGGGCGGCGCCGACCCTAGGCTGGCCGGACATGATCACCTCACCCGTGGGGCCCGGGACCGCCGAGCCGGGGCGGCTCGGCCGCCTGACCCGCTGGACGTTGGTCGCCCTGGGGCCTCTGTGGCTGCTGCTGGCCGCGTACGACCTCCTGGCCAATCCGAGCTCGGGGCGTCGGCTGCTGGCGGCTCCGGTGCTCGTCGCCGTCGCGGTCCAGCACACCTGGCTCATCCGCCGGGCCGTTCCGGGCGGCTCCGCGGGCCAGGGGCCCGGGCGTGGTTCCGTTGCCAGGAGGTGGTGGAACCTGGTGGTGCTGGTCGCGGCGATCGTGCTGTGGGGCGACATGGCGGACCGCCCGTACACGGCGATCGACTGGGCCATGGTGCCCGGGGCCATGACGGCGGCGTTGGCACTCTCCTTGCCGGCCCGCGAGCGCCGCAGGCTACTGGCAGCGGTCGCGCTGGCCTGCGCGGTGCTGGGTGAGGTGGTCGTCCTGTGGCGCCACGTGAGCCCCGAGCTGCTTCCCGCGGCGCGGGCGATGACCGGTGCGGGGATGGTGCTGTTCATCGCCGGGGTGGAGTTCATGCTGGTCCGGCTGTGGCGGGCGGTGCGGGAGGCCGAGCAGGTCCGGGAGGCCACGGCCGCCCTGGCGGTGGCGGAGGAGCGCCTGCGGTTCGCCGCCGACCTGCACGACCTCCAGGGCCACCGGCTCCAGGCCATCACGCTCAAGGGCGAGCTGACCCAGCGGCTGATCGGTCGCAGCGAGCACGAGGCGCGCGCGCAGCTGCGGGAGATCACCGAGCTGGCCCGGGCCGCACTTGAGGAGTCCCGGGCCGTGGTGCACGGCTACCGGAGCGCCAGCCTGGCCACCGAACTGGCCAACGCCGCGGGAATCCTGGAGGCGGCCGGGATCCGCACCGCCGTCGACGGCGACGCCGCCCGCGTTCCCCACCAGCTCCAGCCGGCCTTCGCCGCCCTGGTCCGTGAGGGCGTCACCAACATCCTCCGCCACAGCCGTGCCCGCCACTGCCGGATCACCATCACCGTCGAGGCGGGCCGGGCCCTGGTCCTGCTGCGCAACGACGGCGCCCCGACGAGCCCCGCCCCGACGAGCCCCGCCCCGACGAGCCCTGCGGCGCCCGGCAGTGGCCTGGCCGGACTGCAGGAACGTTTCCACGCGATCGGCGGGTACATTCGCATCGCCACCCACCCCGGCGGCCAGTTCGAACTGGCCGGCCACAGCCACCGGGAGAGCCCCGCGTGATCCGCATCCTGCTCGCCGACGACGAGGACCTCACCCGCGGAGCCCTCGCCGCACTCCTGGACCTCGAACCCGACCTGACCGTCACCGCGCAGGCCCAGGACGGTGCCGCGGCGGTCGAGGCGGCGAGGCGTCATCCGATCGACCTCGCCCTGCTGGACCTGGAGATGCCCCACCTCGACGGCATCTCCGCCGCCCAGGCCATCCGCCGCCACCGCCCCGTCCCCACCGTCCTGGTCACCCGCCACGCCCGGCCCGGCGTGCTGCGACGCGCGCTGGCCGTCGGCGTCCAGGGCTTTGTCCCCAAGACCACGCCCGCCACCCGGCTGGCCGACATCCTGCGCGAGGTCCACGGCGGCGCCCGCTACATCGACCACCGGCTCGCCACCCACGCCCTCACCGAGGCCCCCTGCCCGCTCACCCCGCGCGAACTCGACGTCCTGCGCGCCGTTCACCAGGGCCTCGCCACCGGCGCGTTCGCCGGACAGCATCACCTCGCTCCCGGCACCGTCCGCAACTACCTCTCCTGCGCCATCACCAAGCTCGGCGTCCGCACCCGCCACGAAGCGGCCCGCCGTGCCTGGGAGGAAGGCTGGATCTGAGGCCCCGACACCGGGCGGCGGTCGCCGGCGTCCGGTAGCCGGGCCCGGCGGAGGAGAGGGCAGCCCTCACCGATCATCCGATCCGCCCGCCGACTTCGGGGGTGCGGCGCCGCTGCAAGCACCCGGCGTGCGACAACGGGAGGGGAGGGACCCCTGCAGGGCCCGCTGACGGGTTTCGGCGCAGCAGGCGGCTCCGGGTTCGGGTGGTACCCGGCGCTCGGCTGCATGCTCTTCCTGGTCATGCCCGCCCTCGCCCTCGTGCTGACCGCCAGCCGATTCGGCCGCCAGGTCCGCACCACCCGCTATCAGGCACTGCGGCTGCTCGGCCTGCCCGCCGCCCACGCCCGGCTGGCGGGAGCGCTGGAGACGGCCGCGCCGGTCGCGGCGGGCGCGTTCGCCACCGCGCTCGCCTGGCCGTTCCTGTTGCCGGACATGTTAGCCCTCCCCGTGACCGGCCGATGGCTGTTCGGTACCGACCGTCGGACAGTGCAGCAGTCCGCGCGCGTAGGCCCCTTCCCGCACGGGGCAGAAGCGCCGAAGTCGGCACCGGCACCCGCAGGGTCACCGGCCGGCACCCCGCCCGGGGCTCCGCGTGGCGGAGCCCCGGAACGCGGTGCCGGCCGCCGTCGACGGATCAGACGGCCGGCCTCCGGGCGGGGGCCGGCTCGGTGGTGAGGAGCGCCGTGATCTCATCGGCGAGGTGCGGGCCGAGCTCGCCCCAGCCGTCCTTGTAGCCGTAGACGCCGCCCAGGGTGCGGGCCTCGTAGTCGCCGTTCAGGATCTCGATGTCATTGGCCGTGATGAGTGCCGGGTGGGCGACCCCGACGGCCGAGGAGACCTTCATCAGCTCCTTGCGCAGGGTGCGCAGGTAGACGGCGGCCCGGGTGGCCTTCGAGGCCGGGTCGAGGCCGCGGGCCAGCCACGGGTTCTGGGTGGCGATGCCGGTGGGGCACCTGTCGGTGTGGCACTTCTGCGCCTGGATGCAGCCGATGGACAGCATCGCCTCGCGGGCCACGTTGACCATGTCGGCGCCCAGGGCGAAGGCGACCGCGGCGTTCTCGGGCAGGCCGAGCTTGCCGGAGCCGATGAAGGTCAGGTCGTCGGTCAGCCCCAGCTCGGCGAAGGTGCCGTAGACCCGGGAGAAGCCCATCCGGAACGGCAGCGACACCGAGTCGGCGAACATCCGCGGGGCCGCCCCGGTACCGCCCTCGCCGCCGTCGACGGTCACGAAGTCGACACCGCGGTCACCACGCGCCATCAGCGCGGCCAGCTCCTGCCAGAAGCCCATCTCGCCCACCGCGCTCTTGACCCCGACCGGCACGCCGGTCTCGGTGGCGAGCAACTCGACGAAGTCGAGCATCGAGTCGACGTCGCTGAACGCGGTGTGCCGCGACGGGGACGCGCAGTCCTCGCCGACCGGGATGCCGCGGATCCGGGCGATCTCCGGGGTCACCTTCGCGCCCGGCAGCATCCCGCCCAGCCCCGGCTTGGCGCCCTGGGAGAGCTTGATCTCTATCGCCTTGACCGGGGCGCCGGCGATCACGTCCTTGAGCTTGTCGAGGTTGAAACTGCCGTCCTCGTTGCGGCAGCCGAAGTACGACGTACCGAGCTGGAGGACGAGGTCGCCGCCGTTGCGGTGGTACGGCGAGAGGCCGCCCTCGCCCGTGTTGTGCATCGCGCCCGCCAGCGCCGCCCCCTTGTTGAGCGCCGTGATGGCCGCGCCGGAGAGCGACCCGAAGCTCATCGCCGAGATGTTCACCACGCTCGCCGGTCGGAACGCCTTGGCGCGCCCGCGCGGCCCGCCCAGCACCTTGGCCGAGGGCAGAGGGGCCTGCGGGTCGTGCGCGTCGGGCAGAGCGCCGGCGAACGTGCGCTGCTTCAGGTAGGCGTGCCCCTGCACGTGCGCGACGTCGACCTCGGTTCCGAACCCGAAGTAGTTGTTCTCCTCCTTCGCCGACGCGTAGATCCAGGTGCGCTGGTCACGACTGAACGGGCGCTCCTCCTCGTTCGAGGTCACGATGTACTGCCGCAGCTCCGGCCCGATCCGCTCCAACAGGTACCGGGCGTGCCCGACCACCGGGAAGTTCCGGAGCAGTGCGTGCCTCTTCTGGACGAGGTCGCGGGCGGCCAGAAGCGTGACCGCCGTTGCGGCGACCGTGCCGATCCTCCGGGCGTGCATGGACGTTCCTCCTCGATGGACGGCTCCACCGCCAGGCGGTGGAGCCGTTGTGTCGTGTTGGGCGTTGGACGCACGGCCGAGCGGGCATCAGCGTCCGTCGAAGAATGCGAAATGATAGTAAAAGGCCACGTGGACAGGGACGTGACCAGGGGACGGTCCGGAGCGGTAGGTGCCGTTGACTTCTGCACGTCCAGCGAGCCGACCAGTGTCCCGGGCTGGATGAGGATGCGCTGCCCGGTCGGTATCTCCGATCCGGGCCCACCGCCGGTGATGTTCTGGCATCCTCGCCGAGAGCTTCCGGGGCGTGGGACGAGGTGGGGTTGTTGGGGTACACGATCAGCGCGAGGGCGGACAACGTGCTCGGATGCCGGCCGGGCGGACACCGCACCCCGGAGCAAGGGACTTGCACGCCCTGGGCCACCCGTCACCGGGGTCCTATCGGCGCGACCGGCCCGGGCCGTCGCCTCGGCTCTCACCGGCAGCCGACCACGAGCCCTCGTGCGGGGTCCGCACCCAGGAGGGCCCACCAGTGACCAGCCCGGCCGAAACCGCAGCCCCCCGCCCCCTGGACGCCGAGCCGCAGGCCGCGCACCGCCCCGCCGCCTGGGTGCGCACCCGGCTGCGCGCGGCCCCGCTCGCCGCGCTGCTCACCGCCGCCCTCGCGTTCGGCACCGTCTTCCTGGCGGCGGCCTTCCCCCGCCTGCTGGACCGGACCGCCGACCAGGGCCTGCGCGAGTTCCTGCGCGACCGGGGCCCGGCGGCCACCAGTGTCCTCGCCGTCTCCGACCAGGGCATCGACGACCGGGGCCGGGCCGTCAGGGTCGAGGGCCCGCGCGCCGATGCCGCGCGCCTGGACGCCGACGCCGCCCTGCTCGCCGCCCGCACCGGCATCCTCGGCGTCGCTCCCGGCGACGTGGTCCACGGCGCCCGCAGTGGCAAGCCACGCGCCCTCACCGACCCCGGCCTGACCCGGACCGACGACGACGCGGACCCGGCGATGGACCTGCTCTACGTGCAGGGCCTGCGCGACCACGTGACGCTCGCCGAGGGCAGCTGGCCCGGCACCCCCGTAGCGGGGGAGCCCGTGCCGATCGCGATCAGCCGCGACGCCGCCGACACCATCGGCATCCGCCTCGGTGCCGTCCTCAGGACGGGCTCGTCCCCGATCGACGACGAGGCACCCCGGGCCAAGGTGGTCGGCATCCTCCACGTCAACGACCAGAACGACCCCTTCTGGACCGACCTGCCCTGCCCCAATCGGGCCTGTCTCAACTTCATCCGAACCAAGCGCAAGCCGTTCGCCGCCTACTGGCGCACCGCCGGCCTGGTCGACGGCACCGCCCTCGAACAGGTGCGCACGTGGCAGCTCGGCGCCCAGGACTTCTGGCGCCTGCCCATCGGCGTCGACGGCCTGCGCGCCGACCGGCTCGCCGAGACCGAGCAGGCGCTCGCCTCCTACCTCACCGGGCCCACCGCCAACACCCTGGCCAACGAGACCCAGCGCCCAGGCCTGCGGATCACCTCCCCGCTGCCCACGCTCTTCCGCCAAGCCACCGCCAGGAAGGAGACCGCCGCGTCGATCGCCTCGATCGGCGCGGCCGGCCTCGCCGGCGTCGGCGCCGTCGTGCTCTGGCTGGCCGCCTCGCTCACCGGCGACCGGCGCGCCGCCGAACTGCGGCTGCTCCAGGCCCGTGGCGGCTCACGCTCCGGAGTTCTGCTGCGGCTGCTCGGCGAGGGCGCGGCGACCGTCCTGCCGGCCGCCGTCGCCGCCACCGCGCTCGCCCTGTGGCTGCTGCCCACCCCGCGCTGGGGCGGCGCCGTACTGGCCGCCACGGCCGTCGCCCTGTTCACCCTGCTCGCCCTCCCGCTGCGCGCCGCCGGGCTCTGGTCCCGCGCCAGGCTCTGGTCCCGCGCCCGGCGCGGCGGCGCCCGCCCGCGCGTGGTCGCCGAACTCGCCGTCCTGGCCCTGACCGTCGCCGCCGCGGCGGAGGTCCGGCGGCGCGGCGTCGCCACCACCGGTGAGGGCACCGACCCGCTGCTGGTGGTCGCGCCGCTGCTGCTCGCCCTCACCGGGGGACTGCTGCTCGCCCGCCTCCAACCGCTGCTGGTCGGCGCGTTCGGCCGGATCGCCGCCGCGCGCCCGGGAGCCGTCGGTTTCCTCGGCCTGGCCCGCGGCGCCCGCGGCTCCGGCGGCGGACAGCGGCCCTCCGTCCTGCCGCTGCTCGCCCTGCTGCTCGCCGTCACCACCGCCGGATTCGGCGCCACCGTCCTGAGCGGCGTCGACACCGCGCGCGCCCGCGCCGCCCGGCTCAGCGTCGGCGGCGACGCCTCCGTGCTCGTCCCGATCGGCGTCACCGTCCCGCCCGCCTTCGCCGAGGCCGCCGCCGCGCTGCCCGGTGTCCGGACCTCCACGCCGCTCTGGGCCGACACCGAGGTCTTCGTCCTCGGCGGCGACGGCGCCATCCGGGTCTTCGCCGTGGTCGCCGAACCGGCCGCCTACGCGGAGATCTCCCGCTCGCTCGACCGCGGCGCCTTCGACCCCGCCGCGCTGTCCGGTGGCACCGGCGGACCGGACACCCCCGTGCCCGTCCTGCTCTCCGCCGCGCTCTCCGCCGCGCTCGCCGAGCAGCTCGGCGGGGGAGACACCCACCGCCTGCGCCTGCCGAACGGCGGCGAACTGCTCACCAGGACCGCCGGCACCGTCGAGGCCACCCCCGCCCTCCAGGGCGAGGGCCGCCTGTTCGTCGTCCTGCCGGCCGGTCCGGCCGTCGCCGTCGCCCCCGAACTCGGCCGCCCCAACCTCTGGCTGGCCACCGGCTCCGTCGACCAGGACGCCCTACGGAGCCTGGTGCGCGAACGCATCGCCACCGGCAGCGAACGCCCCGCGCCCGCCCCCGACGGCCAGGACACCCTGCCCGCCGGCTACACCGTGCGCACCAGCGCCGCCGTCACCGCCGAACTGGGGCACGACCCGCTCCAGGCCTCCGCGGCCCGGCTGTTCTGGACCGCCGTCATCGGCGCGGGCACCCTCGCCCTGCTCGCCGCCCTGCTCACCACGGTCCGCGCCGCCCCCGAACGCGCCGCCCTGCTCGCCCGGCTGCGCACCATGGGCCTGCGGCCCCGTCAGGGCCTGGCCCTCATCCTGGTCGAGAGCCTGCCGCAGACCCTGGCCTCGGCGGTCGGCGGCGGCCTCGTCGCACTGGGCGCGGTCGCCCTGCTCGGCCCGTCCTTCGACCTGTCCGTCCTGGTCGGCACGGAGATCCCGCGCGGCCTGCCGGTCGACGTCCCGCCGGTCCTGCTGCAGGCGGCCGGGCTCGCCGCGCTCGTCTCGGCGGGCGTCGTCGCCGAGGCGCTCATCGCCGGCCGGCGCCAGATCACCACCGAACTGCGCGCGGGGGACCAGCGATGACGCCCCGCCCCGTACCGGCGCCGCCGACCCGGACACCGCTCGCCGACCGCGTCGGCCTCCGGTGGCACCCCTCCAGAGGCGCTCGCACAGCGCCGTGACGAGCGCGGCGACGAGCGCGGTGACGAGTGCGGTGGCGAGTCGTGTCCTACGGAGCGGGCAGGTGTGCGGGGCGCGGGTGCTTCTCGGCTCCGGCTCGTCCGGCGGTGCGGACCAGCCACGCCCCGAAGGCGGCGAGGGTGGCGCCGACGACGAGCAGCCAGGACACCGGCAGGTTCCGGCCGTCGTACAGGCTCTGCGCGGTGGCGCCGATCAGAACGGCCGTCGAGCCGAGGGCCATCTGCATGCTCGCCCAGAAGGTGATGGCGGTGGCGGCCCGCAGGTCGGTGATCCGGCCGCGGGCCAACTGGAGCGCGACCCAGGCCGGCGCGGGGGCGACCGCCAGCAGGGCCACGGTGATCGCCGGCGGCAGCACTCCGGTGGCGAGCGCGGCCACCAGGGTCGCGTAGCAGAGGAGTTGGCCCACGCCGTAGGCGATGACGGTGCCGTGTGGACCCATCGCGCCGGCCCAGGTCAGCTTGCCCACCTCGCGATCGCCCTCGATGTCCGCCAGATTCATCACCAGCATCCGCAGCGTGCCCTGCGCGGCCAGGACGCCGGCGCACACCAGCAGCGCGGCCGACGGCCGGGGGCCCTGGAGCAGCGTGGACAGCAGCGGCACCAGGCCGTACACCACGACGCCGCAGGTCAGTTCGCCCACCGCGCGGTAGTTGAGGCTGGCCGGAGGCGCGGTGTAGAACCAGGCGAGGGCGATGATCGCGGCGCCGGTGGCACGGGCGGCGGTGGTGGGCATGGCGACCAGGAGGGCGATCTCGGCCACCAGGAGGACGAACGCCGCGCCGAGACTGGTCAGGGGGGTCAGCAGCCCGTCGACGAGGACGCGGCTGCCGCCGGTCCAGGAGGTGGGGTGCTGGTTGGCGCGATCGGCGTCGAGGTCGAAGAACTCGTTGCAGTAGTGGGTCATCAGGTGGCCGCACCAGGCGAAGGCCAGCGCCACGGCGTACCAGCCGGGGGCGAAGGGGTGGCCGTCGAGGATGCTGACGGCGACGGCGGCGCCGACGACGAGCAGGCTCTGGAAGAGGAACTTGGGTCGGCCGAGCCGGACGAAGGCCCGGATGCGGGCGGGCAGGGGCAACGGTTGCACTGCTGCGGACATGGGGGTCTCTCCACGGGAGCGCGGGAGTGGCGAGGAAGGGCCGGGCCGTGGGGGCGGCTGGGCGGGGGTCACAGGCCGGGGCGGGACAGGACGGGGCGGGACAGGACGGCGGCCAGGGCCCGGGTGAGCGCGTCGGCGGGGTCGGCCGGCAGGGCGGGGGAGCGGAAGGCGACGTGGGTGTCGGGCCGTACCAGGACGCAGCCGTCCTCCGCGGTGCCGCACAGCCGCGCCCAGTCGCCGTAGGGGTCCTGGTACGGGTGGCCGGGGCCGATCGTGGACGTCGCGATCTCGATGCCGAGCCGGCCGGCGGTCCGGTAGTCGGCGGCGTGCTCGGGGTGGCTGCCCCAGGTCCGCACCCTTCCCAGTTCCTCCCCGGCCAACGACGTGCGGTACACGGCGTCCGGCAGCGAGCCCAGCGGGACCGCCGCCGCGCGGACCTCCGCCTCGACGCCCGGGTCGCGCAGGACCTCCAGCGTCCGCTGGCTGACGACGTGGGCGCGCGGGGTGTCGGCGGTGCAGCGCCGTTCGGTGATCACGGTGTGGGCGCACCCCCAGTTCGGCCAGGGCCGGCGCGGCCGCGCCGCCGGCCGGCCCGGCCCCCACCACCAGGACATCGGTCTCCAGCAGCGCGGGGATCCGTGCCGGCGCTGTCATGAGGACCACGGAGCGGGACATCGCATCGGGTTCCTTTCGGGTTTCCGTCCGGATCGGCCCAGTGTCGATCCGGACGGCCGGGCAGGATAGGGGTCGGTGCCGGGTGCCGGGTGCCGGGTGCCCGCCGCGACGGGCGGTGCGGCGCCGGGGCGGAGCGCGTCCGGTTCAGGGGGCGGGTTCAGCGCTTGAGCGCGAGGGCGACGCCGTCGGCCATCGGCAGCATCGCCATGTCGAAGCTGTCCGCCTCGAAGCCCCGGACCAGTTCCCGCGCGTCCCCCAGTCGCAGGTCGATCCGGCCCTCCACCTCGGCGCCGTGCCAGAACCGCCGGGCCGTGTCCGTCCACTCCTCGCTGATGTCGCACGTCACGACCCGCCCGCCCGCAGGCAGCGCCCGCGCCATGCAGAGCGTGCTGTAGCCGGTGAACGTCCCGGTCTCCAGCACCCGTTGTTGCCAGGGTGAGGCGTACCAGCAGCGCCAGCAGCTGTGCCTCCTCCGGGAGGATCTGCATGATCCGCTCCGGGAGGGCCGCGTTCGACACCCGGAGGTCGTTGAGAATCGGGACGTCCCGCAGCGACACCTCGCGGATGTAGGTCGAGCAGGGCAGGCGTCACCGAACACACACTCACCCGCTGCGCTCCGGTGAACCGGAAGCAGCCGGGAAGCTCGTCCGTGGCCCGGGGCGCCCTCAGTCCGTGCCCGGCTTCTCGCCCAGCTGGCTGCGGGAGGTGATCCCGAGCTTCGGGAAGATCCGGTACAGGTGCGTGCCGATCGTCCGGGGCGACAGGTGCAGCTGTCGGCCGATCTCCTTGTTGGAGAGCCCCCGGGCCGCCAGCCGGGCGATCTGGACCTCCTGCGGCGTGAGCAGGTCCCGGTCGGGGCGGCCCTGGCTCCTGCTGCCCTCGCCGGCCGCGCGGAGCTCCTGGGCCGCCCGCTCGCGCCAGGGCTCCACACCCATGGCCGCGAAGGACTCCCGGGCGGTCCGCAGCGGAGTGCGGGCCTCCATCACCCGGCGCCGCCGCCGGAGCCAGGTGCCGTAGGCGAGCATGAGCCGGGCGCGGACGAAGGGCGCACGCGACATGTCCAGGGCGAGCGCCGACCGGAAGTGCTCCTCGGCGTGCTCGTCGTCGGCGAGCAGCGCCCGGGCGAACCCCAGGTTCACCCGGATCATCTGGACCTCGCTCGTCCCGCCGGATGCGACGAGCTGTTGCAGGGCGCTGCGCGCCAGGGCCCGCTGCTCATCGCCGGTGGCGGCCTCGGCCAACTCCGTGATGGCCATGGTCTGCATGAACGGGTGGTAGGAGGGATCGGCCGGGTCGAAGACCCGCCAGACGCAGGAGAACGCCTCGCCGGGATGGCCCGCGGCAAGGGCGATGAGGCCGCGCGTGATCTGGATGTACGCGAGCTTGGAGGGGTCGACCACGGTCAGCCCCTGGCCCTCCGCCTCGCCGATCGCGACCAGCGCGGTGTCCAGGTCTCCGCGCAGTGCGGCGAACTGCGCCTTCGCCACCCGCGCACCGGTCAGCCAGCGCGGTTGCCCGTTCTCCTCGGCCAGCCGTGCCGCCTCGGCCGCCGCCGGGAGTCCGCTCTCCCAGTCGACGGTGTGCACGGTGGCGAGGGCGAGGAACACCAGGCTCTGGGCCAGCAGGGCCTGACGCCCCTGCCGGCGCAGCCCGTCCGCCGCGTGGCGCACGAATCCGGTGACCTGGTCGTACGCGTTCAGCATGATGGCCGCATTGGCCAGGGTGGCGGCGGCCACGACGTCGTACCCGCCCTCGCGTTCGAGGCGCCGCAGCCGGTCGATCACCGTCGCCGACGCCTCCACCGGGGCGGCCGCCGCCAGCGTGCACACCAGGTCCGGGTGGAGTTCCGGGACCGGCAGCCGCTCGGCGGCCGTCACGATGCGCTCCCGCAGTTCCGGTTCCGGGTCCGCCCACCAGCACCGCCGCGCGGCCGCGCGCAGCAGCCGCAGCGCGAGTTCGGGGTCGCCGGCCCCGGCGGCCTGCTCGGCCGTGGCGATCAGCAGGTGGATCCGGGACGTGCTGGTGTCGGACTCCGACTCCAGCCAGTCGCGCAGCAGGACCACCCGGGCGCGCGCCAACAGGTCGGGGCCCAGCGACTCGACCTGCTGCAGCAGGGCCGACACGCGGTCCGCCTGACCGAGTTCGAAGCGCAGTTCCGCCGCGTCGAGGAGGCGGGCCACGTTGCCCGAGGGAACCCGGCTCAGCGCGACGGCACGTTCCAGCGCGGTCAGGGCCTCTGCCGGAGCGCCGCTCTCCCTCGCGCTGACAGCCGCCTGGTCCAGTTGCCGCGCCACGGCCTCGTCAGGACGGCCACCGGCCGCGGCGCGGTGCCACGCCTGCCGGTCGGGCTGTCCCTGGAGGGTGCGGGCGAGCGCGCCGTGGGCGGCGAGACGGTCCGCGAGCGAGGCCGAGCCCAGGACGGCGGAGCGCACCAGCGGGTGGGTGAAGTCGATCCGGAACCCGTCGACGCGCACCAGACCCGCGGCGAGGGCGGGCTCCAGGGAACGTGCCGACACCTCGGTGCCCGTCAGTGCCGAAGCGGCGGCGAGGACCTCGGTCAGCCCGCCGTCGTCGGCGGTCGCCGCGATCAGCAGCGCGAGGTGGGTCTCGGACGGAAGGCCGGCCGACCGCGAGGAGAAGGCCCGCTCCAGCCGTGCGGTGAGGGGGAGCCGGGGCGACAGCACGGACTCCCGGGGTGCCCCCTCCGCCCGCAGGGCGGCGGGCAGCTCGGTCAGCGCGAGGGGATTGCCGGCCGACATCTGCGCCACCCGGTGGCGCGTCCCCGGGGCGAGACCGGGGCTGCGGGCGGTCAGCAGGGCGTCGGCCGCGCTCGGCTCCAAGGGCCTGAGGTGCAGCTCGCGGAGGTCGTGGGCGCCCCGCCACGCCGTACGGTCCTCACCCAGGGCGACGAGCAGGCCGATGGGTTCGGCGCCGACGCGGCGTGCGACGAACGCGAGGACGTCCAGGGTCGGCGTGTCCAGCCACTGGGCGTCGTCCACGACCACCAGGACCGGGGCTTCGGCGGCCACCTCGCCGAGCAGGCCGAGGGTGGCCAGGGAGAGCACGAAGAGCTGGGGCCCGGAGGCGCCGGGGGACGGCTCCGCCATGCCGAAGGCCCGCAGCAGCGCCTGCGCCTGGGGGGTGGGGAGGCGTGCGATGAGGTCCGTCACGCCGTGGGTCAGCTGGTGCAGCCCCGCGAACGGCAGATCGCTCTCGGCCCGGACGCCCGAGGCCCTGAGGACGGTGAACCCGCAGGCGCGGGCCCGGGCCGCGGCGTGGTCCAGGAGGGCGGACCTGCCGATCCCCGGGGCCCCGTGGACCAGGAGCGCGTCGCCACGCCCGGGCAGGGCGTCGACCAGTGCGTCGACGGCCGCCAGCTCCTCGCCCCGGCCGAACAGTGTGGTGCCTGACATCCGATCCTCTGCGTCTGCGCCAGTGCTCTGACCTGGACCGTTGCAGTCTAGATGCACGCATTGCACGGTCGGGCTGCGCTGAGAGTCATGTGTCCGGCGACACACCACCCGCAGTCGCTTCACAGTCATCCGGCCGCCGACGTAAGTCATCCCGTGGGCCATGCTGGATGCCGTACCGACCGGAGGGAGAGGACCCATGACATCGGTGACCGACCCGGCCGGGTCCGAGGAGGACCGCACCGGTCGTCGCCGGAGCCGGGCCGTCTCCATCGCCGCGATGCCCGTGACGGTCGCCTCGTACGGGGATCCGTCGGACCCGGGCCGGATGACGACCCGGCAGTTGGGGCACCTGCTCTTCATCACGACCCAGGCCGGCCCGCGCCGCTACACCCGCGGTCTGCGGGAGATCGCCCGTGGCACCAGGCAGGCCGGGGGGTTCTTCGTGGTCGCCGTCATGGGGGCCACCGGTGCCGTGGTGCAACAGAACGGCCGGACGGTCGAGGTCCCCGCGGGAGCGGTCTCCTTCTGGTACACGGAGAGCCCCCATGCGGTCGACTACCCGGACGGCGTGGACGTCAGGGTGTGCCTGCTTCCCCGCCGCGCCTTCCCCGTGCACGACGAGCAGCTGGAGCGGGTGACGGCCACCGTGGCCGACGCCGGCGGCCCGGTGGCAGCCGTGGTCAAACAGTGCCTGCTGACCCTGGTCGAGACGGCCGAGGACTGCCCGGGGACCGTCGCCGGTCGACTGGCGTGCAACTTCGCCGACCTGGTGGCCACCCTCGTCACCGAGCAGGCCGCCCGTGACGCGCCGGCCGCGGAGGACCCCCGGCACACCCGGATCCGGGAGATCCACGCCTACATGGACCGGCACCTCACGGATCCGGAGCTCGGACCGCGGACGATCGCCGCCGCGCACGGCATGTCCGTCCGCTCCCTCCACAAGCTCTTCGAGGGGGAGGGGGCCACCGTCAGCCGCCTGATCCAGCGCCGCCGGCTCCGGGCGAGTGCCGAGGACCTCACCCGCAAGGACAACGGCGACAGCACGGTGTCCGGCGTGGCCCAGCGGTGGGGCTTCACCGATCCGGCCCACTTCAGCCGGCTCTTCCGCGCCTCGTACGGCATCTCACCGAGCCAGTGGCGCGACACCCGCGCCGACACCGAGCCGTCCGACCCGCACGACACCCGGGGCCCGGTGTCCCGATGACCCGTCGACCCGAGGAGATCCCGGTGCCCGTCCGCCTCTCCACCGCCTCGCTGCCCGCCTCCGACCGGGCGGAGAGCTGGCAGGACGCCGTGTCCCACACCTTCGTACCGATGACCGTGGACTTCCTGGAGGAGGTGCCCTCGCCCGGGGAGATCGTCGGACACCGGCTGGGCTGCCTGCAGACCTCCAGGGTCCAGGCCGGGCCCCAGGCGGTGACCCGCAGCAGGCACCTGGCCGACGGCGACTCACCGACGCTCGTCCTCAGCCTCCACGAACGGGGCACCGCCCTCAAGGAGCAGGACGGCCGGGAGACGCTCATCCGGCCCGGCGAGTTCTCCATCACCGACACCTCCCGGATCTTCCGGAAGAGAATGGAGGAGGAGTTCGCCTTCACCTCCTTCCACTTCCCCCGCGCCGAACTGGACGTGCCGGAGAAGGACCTGCGGGAACTCACCGCCACGGCGTTCAGCGGCTCCGGGGGCAGTGCCGCGCTGCTGACGAACTACCTGTCGGGGATGGCGCACAAGGCGGCGGAACTGGACGAGGCCGTCGGGCGCCGGGCCGCGGCCACCGCACTCGACCTGCTGGCCCTGTTCGTCGACGACCGGACCGGGCGCGCCCGGCCGCAGGGCCTGCGGCCGGCGGCAGCCTTCGAGCGGGTCAAGGACTACGCCCTGCGCAACCTGCGCGACCCGGACCTGTCGCCGTCCACGATCGCGGACGCGAACTACATTTCGGTGCGCTACCTCCACAAGCTGTTCCACCTGGAGGGCACGACGGTCAGCGGGTGGATCCGGACCCAGCGGCTCGAGCGCTGCAGGCGGGACCTGCTGCGGCCGATGGCCGGGGAGCTCGGGGTGGCAGGGATCGCCCGACGCTGGGGCTTCGCCAACTCCAGCCACTTCACGCGTGCCTTCCGCGCGGCCTACGGCATGTCGCCGCGCGACTGGCAGGCCGGCGCCCATCACCTGCGCCGGAACGGCTGAGCCGCCCGGGGGGCCTCACGGCGGTTCGGCGCCGCCCGGCAGGCGGACCCGTGTCCCGCCCGCCGACCTGGTGCCGGTCCTCCGGTGTCCGGGGCCGGGTTGATGCCGACCGACGTTCTCGATGAAGCGGCTGCGCCGGTGCGCCTCAGCGGTAGTCGGCCAGGCCGTCCGCGAGTTCTTCCTGGTCTCCGTCGCGGATGGCGTAGAGGGCTTGTTGGAGCGCGAACGTGCCGCGGATCGCCGCAATGCGGGTGGTGAGTCCGTGGTTCGGCAAGCCGCCCAGGGCGAGCACCCGTTCCAGGAGCTCGACGCCGTAGCCGGCACCGATGGCTGCGAGGTCCTCGGCCGGGTCGCCGAGCGCGACCTCGTCCCAGTCGAGTACTCCGGCGAGGTGGGGCAGGCCGTCCGTCCACTCCCACAGGACGTTCTCGGCACCGAGGTCGCCATGCACCACCGCCCGGGTGAGGTGGGGAAGGCCGTCGAGCGCTGCGAGCTCCCGCTCGGCCCGTAGGCGCCCGCTGTCGGACATGAGCCGGAACAGCTCCGCGCGCACGCTCTGCGCGAAGCGTCCCCACTGGTCCGGCGGCGCCTGGGGCAGCACTGCTCGTACCGTCGCGTCGGTGCCGGCACGGGCCAGACCGCCCACCAGCGTCGCGTACTGCGCCGCCACGGTGCCGGCCACCCGGGGATCGTTGAGCGCGTCGGCTCGGAGCGGTTCCCCGGGGATGCGGGTGAGGACCAGGAACGGCACCTCGTCGGCGCCGTGGTCTCCGCCCTGGAACAGCGGTTCGGGCGTGCGGAACCCGAGGTCGAGCCCGGCGAGCACCTGTAGTGCGGCCACCCGCTCGGGCAGCCGGGCCGCGGCCGCCCGGGTGCGAGGCAGGCACACGACGCGGTCCGCACCAAGGACCACGTTGTGGAACTGCCCCTGTCGCACGGTGAGAGCGTCCGGTTCGTCGTCAGGAAGCAGCCGGCTCAGCAGGGCGCCATGCGTCTTACGGATGTTCACGAGTGTGACCTCTGGATCCGTCGATGGGGCGGAGGCGAACCGAATCTACCGTCAGGCCGCGCCGGCGAGCGGCCGTTCCCCGAGCGGCTGCGGGCGCGCTCCAGGCCCCGCCGGTCGCGTACGGAGTCGCTGGGGAATCCACCGCTTCGCCGACGCCACACGAAGGCCCCGCCGACGTCGGTCGGCGGGGCCTTCGCAGAATTCTGGATCGGGCTGCAGATCTTCTAGCCTAGTCCATCGCCGCACTCGTGGTAGATGTACTGATCGATGTCGAGCGACGCCTTTGCAGTTCCCAGCCAGGCCATCAGGTCGACTCCGAGAAATATTCCCTTCTCTTGCCTGTTGTCGATGTCTCGAATCTGCTGAACTATCTCCAAGGATGCGGAGGCGTCGCCGGATTCGACAAGCCGCCCCAAGGCTCCGGCAAATTCCAGACCCCAGGCCAAGACCGCCGGCTCGAGGTCCTCCGGCCTTTCGCCAGGGCCTGCCGCCTTTGCGTGGCGGATCCATGTCGCAAAAGGCCGCGGGGGTGATTCGGGGCGTCGGCGGCTTCCGATCGACGTCGACTCGTCAGGGTCGGTGCCGAGCCGTTCGGAGATTTCCTCCGGCTGGAGAGTCGAGCTGATCACTCTGAGGTACATGCGAAATGCACTCATGGAACGTACTTATAGTTTGTTGGAACCAGAATTTCTCCGTTCTTGCTGACGAGGATGATCCTGCTTTCTGCATCGCGCATTGCGTCAAATCTGGCTATGTCCGCCACCCAGTATTCCTTGAATTCGTGGACGCCCTCGCCAATGCTCTCAAGAGCCTTCTCGAGCTGTTTCTCCGAGAGCTTCTTCAGTGAGCCGCGGTTGATGGCGATGGGGTCTGGAATCGGCCCGGGAATGAAGCTGCAGGTTACATTGTGCACCAGGACCGGCGTAGGGCCGGCGAGTGCGTAGTACGTATGGGCGGTTGCGACCGTGAGGTCGTACGCGGGACGGACATCCGTCGATTGCCCGGTGTCGGTGATCTTTGCGGCTTGGCCGTTGGCTGTCCGCAGGGTGTCGGCGGTGGTGAGGTCTGCCGCCTTCTGCCAGGCGTGCTGGTTCTCTGCCCAGAACGGGTGTGTGCCTGTCGAGGTGATCGTGCCGGTGGCACCGTTCGCCGATTCGATCGTGAGGTCGACGAAGTCGCGGTCGTCGGGTGTGTAGATGGTGGCGTCGACGCGGTGGGGCCCGGTGTCACCGGACTCGGTGCCGGTCGCCAGTACGTAGTCGCCGACGCGGACTCGCTCGATCGGGAGGGTCGAGCCGTCTGCCATGAGGACGGGGGTGCCGGCCGGGAAGCTGTGCGCCGGCAGGATGCACTCCATGGCCGCTCGGCTGAGGCGCGAAGCCTTCGCCGCGTCCTCGACGGTTTTGGCCTTCTTCAGAAGCGAGGCAAGCTTCGCTGCCTTTCCGGCAGGGAAGAGCCCGGCCGCGAGTTCGACGCAGGAGGCGGCGTTCTTCTGCCTGATGCACTCTTCGGCGGAGTCGAAGCCCAGCAGGGACTTGGTGACGGTTGTGACAAGCTGCAGCTCGTCCCGGTAGATGTAGAGCGATCCGAGGACCGAGCCAATGATGCGCGATGCCTCGTCCTGCTCCTGCTTGTTCTTGTCCGCGCAGTACAGGGTGACATCGATCGGCTTGGGAAGGTAGGAGCGGCATCCGCCGTAACGGCTGGCGGCATGTTCCATAGTGACGCGGAAGCTCACTTCCTTGGCGATCCTCGTGATTTCCTCGTTGAGCTCCTTCTGGAATTCATCGGCGAGTTGCTTGGCGTCGGCCTGGATCCGTGCGTCTTCGGCGGCCAGTGCGGCTTGGCGTTCTTGGCTTTGCTTCTCTGCGGTGATGGCCCAGGCTTCGTCGGCGGCCTGCTGGGCCTGGGTGGCGTCCTTGCCGGCCGCGCGCGCGGAGGCGTAGGCGCTGTCCGCGGCACTGCGGGCCGCCTTGGCCGACAATCCTGCCTGGGCGGCGGAGGCCCGCGCGCGGACCGCGGAGGCGGTGGCCTTGGCGGCGTCGTTGCCGGCGGTCTTGGCGGCGGTGCGGGCGGTGGTGGCGGACTGGCCGGCGCGGGTGGCGGAGGCTTGGGCGTCCTGGGCGGACGCCTTGGCGTCGGCGGCGTACTGGCCGGCCTGGTCGGCGTAGCCGCGGGCCTGGTTGCTGGCCGCCGCGGCTTCGGCTGCGGCGTTGTTGGCGGTGGCGGCTGCGGCGGTGGCCTCCCAGGCGTCCTGTTGGGCCGTGGCCGCGGTCTGGGCGGCCTCGGCGATGAGGCGGCGCATCTGGGCGGTGTGGGTGGCGGCGAGCTGGTCCTTGCGATCGGCCATGTACTGGCCGGCCTGCAGGAGCGAGGTGACGAGCTCGGGCGGCCCCGCGAGGGCGAGCTTGGCCGCGGACTGGACCTCCGGCCCGCCGGTGGCGAGCAGCTGGGCGGCCTGGACGCGTTCGTCGATCTGGCGGGCGGTGTACTGGCCCATCATCAGGAACGCGCCGACGGCCTTGGGGGAGCCGTCGCGCAGGGCCTTCTCGCCGGCCTCCTTGACGCTGATGCCGCCGGTGGCGATCGCCTGGGCCGCGCGGATGCGGTTGTCGGTGATCGCGGCCTCGTACTGTCCGGTGATGAAGAAGGCCTCGATCTGCTGAGGGGTGCCCTTCAGCGCGGTGGCGGCGGCGGTGCGTACGGCTTCGTCGGGGCTGTCCTGGGCGATCTCCTGCACGCGCTGGCGCATGTCGTCCAGTTCGGCCTTGTGCCGTCCGGTGCGCACCCAGTCGACGACGGTCTGGTCGGTGCCGGACAGGGCGCCCTTGGCGGCTTCCTGACTCCAGGGGCCCCCGCTTCTCATGGTCTGGATCGCGGCCTTGCGGCCCTTGGCCGCGACGGTCTTGGGGTCGGCGTCGGGGCGGGCGGCCTCGGTGGCGAGGTCGGCTGCCGCCTGGTCGCGGGCCTTCCAGTCGGAGAGGAAGGTGCCGACGTCTCCGATGGCCTCGTCGTCGTCCGCCTTCAGCGCACGGGCGTCCTCGAGGGCGGTGGCGGTGCGGGCGGTGAGGTCCTCGGCCTCGGTCCTGCGGGCGAGGTCGTAGACGTTGCCCGCGGTGGTCACCGCCGCGCTCGCGGTGGCGGCGGCGGTGCGGGCGGCTTCGGCCTGGCGGGTGGCCTCGGCCGCGGAGGTCGCGGACTCGCCGGCGTGCTCGGCGGCCTGGTCGGCGGCGGTGGCCGCGTTCTGGGCGTGGGTGGCGGCGGAGCGGGCGGCGTCGCGGGCCTGGAAGGCGGCCTGGGCGGACTGGTCGGCCAGCGCTGCGGACGCGGTCGCGGCGCGGTCGGCCTCCTTGGCCTGGCGGCGCGCCTGGTCGGCGGCGGCCTGGGCGCGCTTGTCGCTCGCGCCCGCGGCGTTCGCCAGCTGGCCGGCCCGCTGCGCGGATCCGGCGGCCGCGTTCGCGTCCGCGCCGGCGCTCTTCGCGGCGTTCGCCGCCTCGCGTGCGGCCTGGGAGGCGGTGCCCGCGCTTTCCGCGGCGTCTGCGGCGCGCTGGGCGTCACCGGCGGCGTTGCGGGCTTCTTCGGCCCGCTGGCGCGCCTCGGCGGCCTTGTTCCGGTCGGAGGCCGCGGCGTTGGCGGCCTTGCGCGCGTTGGCCGCGGCGAGGGCGGCGCCCCCCGCGGCGCTGGCGGCGGCGCTGGCGGCACTGGCCGCGGTGCGGGAGGCCTGGTTGGCGGCCGCGGCTGCGGCGGACGCCTGGCCGGCGGCCGCGGCCGCACCCTCGGCGGCGTCGGCGGCCCGTGCGGCGGCCTCCTTGACGCGGGCGAGGTCCTGGCCGGCGGCCTCGGTCTCCCTGGCCGCGGTCTCGGCGGCTTCCTTCGCGAGGCGGGAGGTGTCGACCGCTCGGTCGGAGGCCGTCTTGGCGGCGTCCTTGGCGACCTGCGCCTGTCGGCCGGCCTCCTGGGCCTGCTCGGCCAGCTGGGAGATCGTCGCCCGCTCCTGGTCGCGGGCCAGGGCCACGAACTGTCCGACCGCCAGGAACTCGACGACGTCGGCGGGCGTGCCCCGCAGCGCGACCTTCGCCGCCTCCCTCGTCGCCGGGCCGCCGGAGGCCAGGAGCTGCGTCGCCCGGACCCGGTTGTCTATCTCCTCGGCGTCGAACTGGCCCTGCTCGAGGAAGGCCTTGACGTCCTCGGGCGTGCCCTTCAGCGCGGCGGTGGCCTGCTCCTTGACACTGATGCCGCCGGTGGCGATCAGCTGTGCGGCCTGCACGCGGCGGTCCTGGTCCAGCGGGGTCCGCCAGCCGTCCTTGAGGAACGCCCGCAGTTCGTCGGGGGAGCCCCTCAACGCCCTGGTGGCGGCCTCGCGCACCCCGGCCCCGCCGAGGCTGATCATCTGGGCGGCGGAGACACGGTCGTCGTGGTACGCCTCGAGGTCCACTCCGGTCTCGAGGAACCGCTTGACGTCCTCGTCCGACCCGGTCAGCGCGGCCTCGGCCGCGGCGCTGACGCCGGGGCCGCCGCTCAGCCACAGGCTCACGACAAGTCCGCGGTCGGCCGCCGTGGGCGTGGTCGGTCCGGGGTCGGGTTCCGTGGCGAAGGCCGGTGCGGCGCCGAGCAGGCCGACGGTCAGCGCGACCGGCAGCAGGCCCGCGCAGACGCGGCGTAGGACGGCTGCGCGCGTGGTGCGGCGCCGCTTCGCTCCGGCGGCTCCGGGCGCTCCCGAGGAACGCAAAGGGTGGTTCACTGTGAATCCCTCCAAATGGGACATAAGTGAGTGTGCGAACAAATCATTGGCATTCGCTCAAGGCCGCCAAAGGTGCAGATGCGGGAGTTATTTCTACCGAAACGCGCGGGTGCTGATGGGGCGTCATCTTCCGTTTGCCGGACGTTCTCTGTACGACTCAGGCAGTTCCTGGCGGCGATGGTCGCTGATATCTTACGCATGCTCTACTCGCCTCAAACAAGCATGCTGTTACCAGGCGAACCACTGACACCGCCCCAACGATGAAGGACTCGCGTTGCGTAATTTCCGTTTCCGGAACACCGTTTTGGTCGCCGCCGCCAGTGCTCTGACGGCCGGTATCGCAATCGCCTCCCTGGCGGCCGCGCAGGCCACCCCCGGCACGACGGTGCAGGCCGCCGCCGGTGCGACCGCCGAGCCCACCCCCAGTGCGACCGCGGCGGAGGACACCGCCCCGCCGCTCGCCGTCGAGAACTTCCAGCACCCCGGTGCTGCACGCCTCCTGACCGAGCGCAAGATCACCCTGAAGCAGGGCGACGGGCACATCAGGCTGAAGGAGGGCGTCGAGAACAACACGGTGGCGGCCTGCCAGGCGGCGAACGACATCTTCGTCGAGTCCCGTCTCGACAAGAACGGTTACTGCTTCACCGTCACCGGCACGAGCGGGTACCTCGCGATGGAGCTTCCGGAGGTCTACATGCTCTGGACCGAGGACCGCTCGGTCAGCGCCAAGCTGGTCGCCTCCGGGCAGGAGAAGCTGGTGAGCGTCGGCCCCAACACGGCCCAGCCCGTCGGGGAGGGCCTGCCCGGCGGACAGCGCTCCGTCCTCGTCGAACTGCGCGTCACCGGCTGAACGACCGGACCAGGGCCGTCGCCCGTCACCCGGACCGGCCCGACCGTAACGTCGGCACCCGTCGGACCGGTCCCCATCACGACATCGGCCGCCCATCGGCGGCTACCAGCAGATCTGGACCGCCCACAAGAAGGCCGACGGCAGCTGGACCACCTTCTACGGCGTCATCAGCCACGGCATCCAGAACGTCACCGACACCCCCGCCGGCTGACCTGATGTCCGGCTGGATCCCGGCCCGGCGGCCACACGGCCGCCGGGCCTTCGCTGCGAGCAGCCTGAGAAGGACGAGTACGGGGTGAGGCGAGTGGGAGCGTCGGCGACGGCCTCACCGACCTCGTCGTCTCGGCGTCGACGGCCGCCTGCATCACAACCGGCCGCCGCGGCAAGTCGGCGGCGGCCGGGCGGGCCTCCGGGAGGTCAGAGCGGCAGGCGGCGGTCCGTGAGTTCCTGGCGTTCCCCCGGGATCCCGTCGGTGATCCGGTGCCGGCGCCGTACGGCCTCCGCCGTGAGCAGTGTGGCCGGGACGGCGGTGGCCGGGACCGTCCACCACGGCAGGTCGGCCCAGAACGCGAGCATCGTGGGCACGGCGCAGGTGAGCAGCGTCCAGAGGAAGAGCTGCCGGGCGAGCGCGAGTGTGACGGCGCCGGTGCCGGGGCCGCCGGTGAAGCGCAGCGCGCCCAGGGCTGCGGTGAGGACCGCCAGCAGGGCGGCGAAGGTGCCGACCCCGGCGGTGACCTGTGCCTCGTCGCGGGGTTCGTCGGTGGAGGCCTGTGCGACGCCGGACCGCTCCAGGCGCATCACCCGGCCGCGCCACACCGTGCCGTCGACCCGGTCGCCGGGCTTCAGGTCGTCCAGGAGCGGCCCGGCGTTGCCGAAGCGCACCTCGCCGCTCCAGAGCGGTGCGCCGTCCAGCGTCGCCCGGAACTCGGAGCTCTTGCCCGCGTGCCGGACGACCGTGCCGGTGACGCTGAACGGCACGCTGCGCACGCACTCCTCGCGCGCCGCGCCCGGGCTCCCGGCCGGGCAGGCCGCGGCGGCCGTGTAGGAGCGGTACCGCTCGGCGTCATCCGGCAGCATGGCGGCGAACACGTACCAGGCGGCCGCCGCCGGGGCCAGCGCCGCCGCGGTGAGCAGCGCGCCGCCGGTGCGGGTCCATGGTGAGGGACGGTGGGTCATGACGGTTCTCCCCCCGGTCCGGTGCGCGGTCGGGGCTCCCGGGACGCCGTCGCCGGGGCGTGCCGCCCCGCCCCTTCCGGGGTCGGACGGCACCGGGCGGCCGGAACGCCGGACGGTGTCGCAGTGATCGGAATCTGCCCGAGGTCCGCTGAAGTCCGGTGGGCAGTGCGCAAAACCTGAGAGGGCCGGGGCCGGTGTGAAGGGCGGCGGATCCGCGGTCGCGGCTCGGGTGGCGGTGCGTCGGCGGACCTCGCGTCGAGTGCCACGCACATCACCCCCGGACCGGCCTGCGGACACAACTGTCCCTTGTTCGCCGACCAGGCTTCCCGGCACTCCTTCGTGCACGGTATCGGACTCCGGCCCTGCTTCGCACGGCAGTTCGGCGAGATGCCCGGACTGATCCGTCGATCGTGGCTCGGAAGAGGCCCCGATGGGCTTCGGGCCCATGGCCGTTTGGCGAGACCCTGACCAGCGATACCCGGTACTGGGCGGACTGGGCGACGTGGCTGGGCGGTCCGCGGCACATCCTCTCGGCCCTGGTCGGCATGATGGCGGCCGAGGGGCGGGACACCGCCGACGCGATTCGGATCCTCCGGCCGGGCGTGGACGTGGGAGCCGAGTGGCGGGCCCGGTGGAACGCCGGACGGGGCGACTGCCTGGACGGGACGGACCTGCACCCGGACGTCCGGCCGGCGACGCCCCGCCGGATCCGGCGGGTGGTCCGCGCGCAGCGGTCCGGCGTGGGTGGGCCCGGGGACGCGGTCAGGCCAGGCCGACGCGTTCCAGCGCCGCCGCGATCCCCGTGCGCCAGCCGTCCGGGGTGGCGGAGGGGGCCGGGGCCGGGGCGGGGCGGTCGAGGGCGGCGAGGGTGGAGCGGACGATGTCGGGCGGGCGGGCGGAGACGACGTCGGCGTGGCCGAGTTCCAGCTCGTGCTGGAGGTTGTCGCGGCCGTGGCCCTGGACGATGTCGAGCAGGAGCAGGCGGCGGCCGAGGGCGCGGGCCTCGCTGCAGGTGTCGCCGGAGGTGGTCACCACCAGGTCGGCGGCGGACATCAGCGCGGGCACCTGGTCGGTCCAGCCGAAGGGGTGCAGCCGCGGCCGGTGCGCGGCGGCGCGGCGCAGGCGGCGCTCCAGTTCGGTGTTGCTCCCGGCGACGGCGAGGACGTGCGGGCCGGCGTCGGCGAGGGCGGCGGCGGTCCGGGCGAGCGGGCCGAGGCCCCACGCTCCGGACATCAGCAGCACGCACCGCGCCTCCGCCGGCACCCCCAGCTCCGCCCGCGCCCCGGCGCGCGAGGGCGGGCGGTAGAAGGGGGCGCGCAGTGGTGCGGGCAGGACGGCCACCGGGGCGTCGGGGCGGTAGCGGCGCACGCCGCAGGCGGCGACCTCGGAGGTGACCAGGAAGAGGTCGGTCTCCTCCTGCACCCAGAGCCGGTGCGGGGTGACGTCCGTGCACAGGACGAGGTGACGGAAGGGCCGCGGCCCGTCCCGCAGCCGGTTGACCGCCGAGGTGGCGGTGGCGAAGACCGACACCACCAGCTCCGGGCGCTGTTCCCCGATCAGCGCCCGCAGGGCCGGCAGCAGCCGCCGCCGCGCCGCCGCGTCGGCGAGCAGGGCGATCCGGGCGCCGGGGCGCAGCGCCGAGAAGTGGAACGCGTCGTAGACGCCGGGCAGGCCGAGCAGCCGCCGGAACACCGCCTCCCCGGCGGTGCCGGCGCGCTGCCCGAGCAGGGCCATCGCGTCGACCGTGCCGGTCGTCCAGCCGCGGGCCTCCAGGGAGTCGGCGCAGGCCCGGGCCATCACGTCGTGGCCCTGGCCGAGCGAGCCGGAGACCAGCAGCGCGTGCGGCACGGTTCCGCCCCTTCCCGCCTCAGGCGCCCGGCCGCGGGCCGGCCTCCGCCCGGTACCAGTCCGCGTAGCGCCGCACGCCTTCGGCGAAGTTGGTCCGGGGCGACCAGCCGAGCAGCCGCTTGGCCTGGGCGGCTGAGATCCGGCGTGCGGAGTAGTCGGCGGTCCGGGCCTCGATGTGCTCGATGGTGACCGGGCCGAGCAGGTCGTCGACGGTGTCGGCGATGTCCCGGACGGAGACGGCGGTCGAGCCTTCCAGGGCGAAGGTCTGGTCCTCGGCGGCGGGGGAGAGGGCGCGTACGTGGGCGTCGGCGAGGTCCTCGACGTAGACGAAGTTGCGGCTCTGCCGGCCGTCGCCCGCGATGGTGATCGGGCGCCCGGTGAGCGCGGCCTGCACGAACCGGGCGACCACCAGCTCGTCGCGCATCCTGGGCCCGTACGGGATGCCGTACCGCAGGATGGTGAAGTGGCGGCCGTACAGCTGGCGGTAGCTGTGCACCAGCATCTCGGCGGCCAGCTTGGTGGCGACGTACAGGTGCCCGCTGCGCTCCAGCTCGATCGGCACGTGCTCGTCCAGCTCCTGCTCCTCGCCGTCCAGCGCGGCCTCGGTGAGCGCGGCGCCGTAGACCCAGACGGTGCTGGCCAGGACGGTGCGGCTGAGGTCGTTGCGGCGGGCCGCCTCCAGGACGGCCTCGGTGCCGTCGATGTTGGCCCGGACGGCGCCGACCGGGTCGGCGGCGACCCGTTCGACGTCCGCCTGCGCGGCCAGGTGGAAGACCACCTCGCAGCCGTCCAGGGCGGTGGTGAGCGCGGGCAGGTCGAGGACGTCGATCCGGGCGTGGTCGGCGTCGGGGTTGAGGTACTTGTCGGTGGTGTCCACCGCGAGCACCTCGTGCCCGGCGGCGAGCAGCCGGTCGACGACGTGTGAGCCGATGAATCCGCATCCCCCGGTGACCGCTATCCGCACGGTGTCCTCTCCTTCGTCAACGTGCTCTCTACGGGCGTGCTCTGGCTACGGACGCGCTTCGTCCGGGTCGGGTTCTCCAGGTCGGGTTCTCCGGGTCGGGTGCTCCCGGTCGGCGACGGCCGCCGGCCGCGTCATCCCGCGAGGCGGCGGTGGACGGCGCTCACCGCCTCGATCACCCGGTCGGTCTCGTCCTCCGTCATGTCGGAGTGGACCGGCAGGCAGATCTGCCGCGCGCAGACGTCCTCGGCGACCGGGAGGTCCGCGCGCCGGTAGGGGGCGAGCACCGGCTGGAGGTGCAGCGGAAGGTCGTACACCTCGCCGGAGAGTCGCACGTCGTACTCCTCGGCGACCGCCCGCTTGAAGGCGGCCCGGTCCACCCCGCGCGGCAGCAGGGCGACGTACTTGTAGTAGTTGCCGCGGCAGCCGGCGGGCTCGGTGACCGGGTCCAGCCCGTCCAGCGCGCCGAGCGCGGAGTCGTAGCGCTGGGCGACCCGGCGCCTGGTCTCGACGAACTCCTTGAGCCGCCGCAGGTGGACGGTGCCGATGGCGGCGTTCGGCTCGCTCATCCGCCAGGAGGCGCCGAGCCGGACGTGGTGGTTGGTGGTGAACGAGCCCTTGCCCTGGTCGCGGTGGATGCGGGCCTCGTCGCGCAGCTCGGCGGACCCGGTGAGGATCATGCCGCCCTCTCCGCTGGTGGTGACCTTGGTCGGGTAGAAGGAGAACGCGCCGGCCACGCCGAAGCCGCCGGCCGGCCGGCCCCGGTAGCTGCTGCCGTGGGCGTGCGCGGCGTCCTCGACCAGCGGGATGCCCCGGGCGTCGCAGATCGCGCGCAGGGCGTCCACCTCGGGGGTGATCAGCCCGCCGATGTGGACCAGGACGACGGCGGCGGTGTCCGGGGTGAGCGCGGCCTCCAGGGTGGCCGGGCCGAGCGCCAGGGTGTCCGGGTCGACGTCGGCGATCACCGGCCGGGCGCCGGCGTGCAGCACGGCCCCGGCGGTCGCGTAGAAGGTGACGGCGGGGACGACCACGTCGCGGCCGCGGACGTCGAGGCCGCGCAGGATGATCTCCAGCGCGGCGGTGCCGCTGGCGACGGCGACCGCGTGCGGGGCGCCGTGCTCGGCGGCGAAGGCCTGCTCGAACCGCTCGGTCCAGGGGCCGAGGGTGAGCGCACCGGTGGCGAGCATCTCGCTCACCGCCTCCGCGACGGCCGCGCGGTCGTTCTCGTCGAACACGATGCGGGCGGCGGGAACGCCCATGGGCACCTCCGGCTGCGGGACCGGCTGCGCCCCCGGGCCGTCGGGGACCGGCAGGGACCGGCCGGGACTGTCGGGGACCGGCCGGGACTGTCGGGGCCGCGGAGGCCGTGGGGACACATCGGTAGGGATCGTTACGGACCAGGACGAATCGTCCGGGCCAGGCACATCACGCTACTTCGCCCGGCGGGCGGCGGCCCGTCCGCACCTCCGCCCGGGTGACACCGGGTGACACCGGGTGGCGCCCGGAGGACCGGGCTTCCCGCACCAGGAGGACCGGGCCTGCCGCGCCCGGAGGACCGCGCCTGCCGCGCCCGCCCCGGGCCTCCCACGCGCCCGTCACCGGGGCCGGCCCTCGGCCGCAGGTCGGAGCCCGGCGCCGGACCTCCGCCTCGGGGACTACTCCGTCCGGTACCGCACTGCTGCGTCCGCATTAGCCCGGAATGCCTGCACAGAGCCGACGCGGAGGAGACCCCCGCCGCCGCAGGATGGTCATGCTCGGGCGCCCCGGCCCACCGGCCGAACGCGCCGCCCGGCCCTCCATACCCGACCGCCATCCGAAGGAGTCCGCTCTCCCGTGGCCACTTTCCTCTACCGTCTGGGCCGATGGTCCTTCCTCAGGCGCCGGCTGGTGACCCTGCTCTGGGTCGCCCTGCTGGCCGCCGTCGGGGTGCTGGCCGCCAAGGCGCCGGCCGCGCCCGACGACGGCTTCGCCATGCCCGGCACCGAGGCGCAGAAGGCCTTCGACCTCATGGACGAGCGCTTCCCGGGCGCCACGTCCGACGGTGCGTCGGCCCGGCTGGTCTTCGTCGCCCCGTCCGGCCAGAAGATCACCGCCGCCGCCAACCAGCAGACGGTCGAGAACGCGGTCGCCGAGCTCGCCCACGGCGAGCAGGTCGTCAGTGCCACCGGCCCGTTCAAGGCCGGCGCGGTCTCCCAGGACGGCACCACCGCCTACGCGACGATCAGCTACAGCGAGAAGCCCGGCAAGGTCAGCGAGGGTGCCACCGAGGCGCTGAAGACCGCCGCCCAGCACGCCCGCGACGCGGGTCTCACCGTCGACATCGGCGGCACGGCGCTGATGGAGGTCGGCGAGGCGGGCGGTTCCGCCGAGGCGATCGGCATGGCGATCTCGGCCGTCGTGCTGGTGATCACCTTCGGCTCGCTGCTGGCCGCCGGACTCCCGCTGCTCACCGCCCTGATCGGCGTCGGCCTCGGCATCGCCCTGATCACCGCGCTCGGCAGCACCCTCGGCCTGTCCACCACCACCAGCACGCTCGCGATGATGCTCGGCCTCGCCGTCGGCATCGACTACGCGCTGTTCATCGTCTCCCGCTACCGCGCCGAGCTCCTCGACGGCCACGAGCCGAAGGAGGCCGCCGGACGGGCCGTCGGCACCGCCGGGTCGGCCGTGGTGTTCGCAGGCCTCACGGTGATCATCGCGCTGGCCGGCCTCTCGGTGGTGGGCATCCCGATCCTCGCCAAGATGGGCATGGCCGCGGCCGGAACCGTGGTGATCGCCGTCCTGGTCGCCCTCACCCTCGTCCCGGCGCTGCTCGGCTTCCTCGGCCGCAGGGCGCTGTCCCGCAAGGTCCGCAAGGGCGGGCACGCCGCCGACGGTGAAGGCCGCCCCAACGGCGGCACCCGCTGGGCCCGGTTCGTGGTCCGCCGCCCGGTCGCGGTGCTGGTCCTCGGCGTGGTCGGCCTCGGCGTCCTCGCCCTGCCGGCCCTGGACCTGCGGCTCGGCCTTCCCGGCGACGAGGCCAAGCCCACCTCCACCACCCAGCGCCGCGCCTACGACCACCTCTCCGAGGGCTTCGGTCCCGGCTTCAACGGCCCGCTGACCGTGCTGGTCGACGCCAAGGGCACGGCCGACCCCAAGGCCGCGGCCGCCAAGGTCGGCGAGACCGTCAAGGCCCTGCCCGGGGTGGTCGCCGTCGCGCCCGCCGTCTTCAACCAGACCGGGGACACCGCGCTGGTCAACGCCGTGCCGGCCACCGGCCCGAGCGAGGCGGCGACCACCGACCTCGTCCACGCCATCCGCGACAAGGCCTCCGCGCTGAAGACCGAGACCGGTGCGACCGTACTGGTCAGCGGCCCGACGGCGATGAACATCGACGTCTCGCAGAAGCTCAACGACGCCCTGCTGCCCTACCTCGCGGTCGTCGTCGGCCTCGCGGTGCTGCTGCTCCTGGTGGTCTTCCGCTCGATACTCGTCCCGCTCAAGGCCGCCCTCGGGTTCCTGCTGTCGGTGGTCGCCGCGCTCGGCGCCGTCGTCGCGGTCTTCCAGTGGGGCTGGCTCGCCGACCTGATCGGCATCGAGCAGACCGGCCCGGTGATGAGCATGATGCCGATCTTCATGATCGGTGTGGTGTTCGGCCTGGCCATGGACTACGAGGTGTTCCTGGTCACCCGCATCCGGGAGGCCTTCGTGCACGGCGAGGAGCCCAACGAGGCCGTGGTCACCGGCTTCCGGTACAACGCCCGGGTGGTCACCGCCGCCGCGCTCATCATGATCAGCGTCTTCGCCGGCTTCATCGGCATGAGCGAGCCGATGATCAAGATGATGGGCCTCGGCCTGGCCGCCGCCGTCGCGCTCGACGCCTTCGTGGTCCGGATGGCGATCGTCCCGGCCGTCCTCGCCCTGCTCGGCCGCCGCGCCTGGTGGCTGCCGGCCAAGCTGGAGCGGATCATCCCCGACGTCGACGTCGAGGGCGCCAAGCTGCAGACCGCGCTCCCGGCCCAGGCCGACGGCTCCGGGGCGGACTCGCCCCGCCAGTCCGTGGGCGTCTGACCGACGCGGCCCTGCCGCGGCTCCCACCCCCACGGGAGCCGCGGCAGGGCCGTCCGCGACCGGTCGGCCCACCGACCGGTCAAAATGGTATGAACCGCATTCGAAGGACGACCCCGACGGCCGCGTGTACTGCATCTGCAGTACGCCTCCACCGTCGGCCGTACCCCATCCCCCTCGCCGGATCGTCCGGGACCGGCCGAGGGACCCGCCAGGGCAGCCCCGGACCGGGAGAAGCGAGCATGACCGACACCTGGCTGCGCCGCGTACGCAGACGCCACCCCCTCCTGCTCGACGCGCTGCTCGTGATCGCCGTCTTCGTCGTCACCGCCGGGACGACCACCGTCGACCGCCTCGGCAACCACATCGAGCCGAACCCGGCGGCGCTGACCCTGGCCGTCCTCTCCAGCGCCGCGCTCCTCGGCCACCGCCGGCGCCCCGACGTGGTCTTCGGGATCACCCTCGCCTGCAGCGTGGCCCTGTGCTTCGTCGCGACCCAGCTCAACGCGGGACTGGTCGCGCCGCTGCTCGCCGCCCTCTACTTCCTCGCGGTGCGCACCGACCGCACCACCGCGCGCGCCGCCACCGCCCTCGCCGCCGTGCTGGTGACCGCCGCCGCGATCATCAACGAGCCCCACGCCTCCCTCAGCGTCAAGATCGGCGTCGTCGCCTGGGTCCTGCTGCCCGGCGCCTTCGGCGACTCCGTGCGCAGTCGCCGCGCCCACCTGGCCGCCATCGAGGAACGCGCCGAACGCGCCGAGCGGACGCGCGAGGAGGAGGCCCGCCGCCGGGTCGCCGACGAGCGCATCCGGATCGCCCGCGACCTGCACGACGTCGTCGCCCACCACATCGCCCTCGCCAACGCCCAGGCCGGCATCGCCGTCCACCTCCTCGACCGCCACCCCGCCCAGGCCCGCGAGATGCTCAGCCACCTCACCGACGCCACCGGCTCCGCGCTGCGCGAGCTCAAGGCCACCGTCGGCCTGCTGCGCCGCGCCGACGATCCGCAGGCCCCGCTCGAACCCGCCCCCGGCCTGGACCGGCTGCCCGACCTCATCGGCGCTTTCGAGCGCGCCGGTCTGCCGGTGCGCCTCACCGTCGAGGGGGAGCCGCAGCCGCTCTCCCCGGGCGTCGACCTCACCGCGTACCGGATCCTCCAGGAGTCCCTGACCAACGTCGCCAAGCACGCCGCCGGCACCGCCGCCGAGGTCACCCTCGCGTACTCCGGCAGCCGCGTGCTGCTGACCGTCGCCAACGCGCGCCCGGCCTCCGCCGCCCGGTCCGCCGTCGCCACCCCCAGTGACGGGGGCTTCGGCCTGATCGGCATGCGCGAGCGCGCCTCCGCCGTCGGCGGGCGGCTCACCGCCGACCGCCGGCCCTGCGGCGGCTTCCTGGTCTCCGCCGAACTGCCCCTGCGCACCGCCGCCCGAGAGGAACACCCGTGACCATCCGAGTACTGCTCGCCGACGACCAGGCGCTGCTGCGCGGGGCCTTCCGCGTCCTCATCGACGCCGAGGACGACATGCAGGTGGTCGGCGAGGCCGCCGACGGCCGCGAGGCCGTCGAGCTGGCGAGGACGACCCGCCCCGACGTCGTGCTGATGGACATCCGGATGCCCGGTGTCGACGGCCTCTCCGCCACCGCCTCCATCTGCGGGGACCCGGACCTCGCCGGCACCCGGGTGCTCATCCTCACCACTTTCGAGATCGACGAGTACGTAGCCCAGGCCCTGCGCGCCGGAGCCGGCGGCTTCCTCGGCAAGGACGCCGAGCCGACCGAGCTGCTCGCCGCCCTGCGCCGCGTCGCCGCCGGCGACCCCCTGCTGTCGGCCGCCGCCACCCGCGCCCTCATCGACCAACTCCTCGCCCACCCCGAACCGGACCGCGCCCCCGCCGCCGCCCCCGAACGCCTCGCCGCCCTCACCGCCCGCGAACGCGAGGTGATGGCGATGGCCGCCACCGGCCTCAGCAACGAGGAGATCGCCGCCCGGATGTTCGTCAGCCCCTTCACCATCCGCACCCACATCCACCGCGCCATGGCCAAACTCGACGCCCGCGACCGCGCCCAACTGGTCGCCCTCGCCTACCAGACCGGCCTCGTCCCGACGCCACGCCCGATGAAGTAGCCGGGAGACCCCCGGGGCGCCGGCCCATCCCCGCCAGCCGATGCGCTGCACTGCTTCCGCCCGATCACATCGCAGCTCGGCAAGCCTCGGCCCCGCACGCGCGGGGAGTCCCATCAGCTGGGAGCAGCTGGGTCGGCCCCTTGCGCGCGGGGGCTGTTGGCGGCGTTGCCGTGAGGCCGAGAGGTGGTGGGGGCTCTGGCCTGTGGCCGCCCCATGCGCAGGGATCTTGCGGAGTCCCGACCTCGCGTCGTGGGGGGAGCCGCGCCCGCGCCGGTTCGTCCGCGAGGGGAATCCGCCTGCGGGCAGTGGCCCCGGCGCGGCAGGATGGCGGGCGTGGGGGAGTTGCTGCGGGAGGACGTGCGGGATCCGGTCGACCCCGACTTGATGGGGGCCCTGCCGGATCTGGAGGTGCCGGACGCCTCGGTCGTGGACTGGCAGGCGCTGTTCGACCTCGTCGGCTCGGTGCCCGGGTGGTCGTGGCGGTACGCCGACGGGCCGGTCGGCGGTCCGCTTCCACCACCGGCTCGCGCCTCCCCCGGGCGAAGACCGCAGCGGCCACCCCTGCTTCCCGCCCGCACCCGCGGCGTGGCGGTCCGCCGGCTGGGCGCCGACGGCGCGCCCGACTTCGAGCTGCGCGAGCGCCCGCGCCTCCGGTGGCGCGCCAGGTGAGGCTGCTGAGGACGACGGGATCAGGTCGCGGCCCGAGAAGTCCCCGCAGGGGATGGGGTGGTCCTCCCCCGGGTGGCGGGTCGGACGCTCCGCCCGCCCTCCGTCGGACGGGAGGTTCGGGCAAGGAGCACGCCCTCCCGGAGGGGTACACCCGTAGATCTTGCGGGCGAGGGGCGGATCGTTCCGTGGGTCGATGACCGGCGGGCGCCTGCGGCGGCCGCGTGGTGGCCATGACGGACGACGGGAAAGTGAACCAGCGTCAGAAGTGGCCAGGTCTGCGGCAGTTGGCTGCCGGAGCGCTCGCCCTCGGGCTGGCCGCGGGCCTGCTCACGGCACTGGTGCCCGCCTCCGCGCAGGCCGCCGACGCGGATCTCGCGGCCGGCCCGGGGGCCGACCGCGGCGGCTGGACCGCCAAGATCCGCCGGACCGAGTACGGCGTCCCGCACATCCTCGCCCGCGACTTCGGCGGCGTGGGCTACGGCTACGGGTACGCGTTCGCCCAGGACAACCTCTGCCGGCTCGCCGACCAGGTGGTCACCGTGCGCGGTGAGCGCTCCCGCTGGTTCGGGCCGGACAGCCGGTCGGTGGACCGGCTCGGCAATCTGGAGAGCGACACCTTCCAGCAGGGCGTGCTGCGCTCCGGAACGGTGCGCAGGCCGCTGGCCCGGCCGGCGCCCTCCGGCTTCCTGATGGCCACCGAGCTCACCGACCGCGGCCCGCGCACCCGGACCCTGCTCGCCTACGGCCAGTCGGCCGACCCGACCTCGCCCCACTTCACCGACCGGACCCGCCGCTACGCCCGCAAGCAGTGGGTGGCCGAGCGCTTCACCGAGGCCGAGATCCGCTCCGCCCCGGGCCTCACCGTCACCACCCTGCGTCGCTGACGTTCCGTCACATCGCTTCGACCCGGGCCACCGCCGTTCACCGAACGGCGGTGGCCCGTAGGCGTGTTGAGGGGGGCGCGGTCCTCGCGAGGGGCGTGCGGAAAGTGTGGTGCACCAACGCCCCGGGGGCCTGTCGGGTTCCCCTTTGTGCGCAGGCGCCAAGGCGGAACGCCCTGTGTTGTCCATGGCAACAGGATGTTAACCAGATCGGCACATTCTTTGCCCTGGACGCGCTTTTGCCGACCCCATACCCGTGTTTTACTTCCCCTTGACGCGTCATCAGGTCACCGGGGGGACACCGAGGGTCACCGACGCGGCTCCGCGGCATGCCTTCCGCCCGCCGCGGCCGCGCCCACCCGCCGGAGACGCCTGGTTCCGACGCGCCTGCCCGTCCACCGCCCCTCCCGGCCGACGCCGCGAGGGTCACCGAAGGAGGCATCCACCCGCATGGAACCGCTCATCGACCGGGCCCGGGCGTTCCCGCAGCGCGCGGGCGACACCGGCCGGGAACTCACCGGCCTCGCCGCCGGACAGGCCCCGCAGGCCCTGTTCATCACCTGCTCCGACTCCCGGGTGGTACCCGCCCTGATCACCGGCGCCGACCCCGGCGACCTCTTCGAACTCCGCACCGCGGGCAACATCGTCCCCGCCTACCGGGCCGACGACGCCTCCGGCGAGACCGCCACCATCGAGTACGCCGTCGAGGTGCTCGGCGTCCGCGACCTGGTGGTGTGCGGACACTCGCACTGCGGCGCCGTGGGCGCCGTCGTCCGGGGCGAGGACCTCAGCGTGGTGCCCGCCGTCCGCTCCTGGCTGCGCCACGCCGACGGGGCCGCGCTCCGCGCCGACGACACCGACGTCTTCGACCCGACGGTGGCCGGCCCGGTGCAGCGCCACGTGCTCGCCCAGCTCGACCGGCTGCGCGGCTACCCCGCCGTCGCCCGCCGGCTGAGCGAGGGGCGGATCCGGCTGCACGGCTGGTTCTACGAGATCCACACCGGACTGGTGCTCGCCCACCGGCCCGACGCCGACCTCTTCCTCCCGCTGTGACCCCGCCGCACGGCCCGCCGCCGCACCGACCCGCGTCGCCCGGCCCTCCGCCGCACCGCCACTCCACCGCCTCCCGCGCCGTCCGTCGTCCACCGCACCGTCCGCACTCTCCCGAGGACCCGATGACTCGTCGTCCCGCCCTTCGGCTGAGCACTCTGCGCTCCGACCTCCCCGCCTCCCTCGTCGTCTTCCTGGTCGCCCTGCCGCTCTGCGTGGGCGTCGCCGTGGCCTCCGGGGTCCCGGCCGAACTCGGCCTGGTCACCGGCATCGTCGGCGGCCTGGTGACCGGCCTGATGCCCGGCAGCAGCCTCCAGGTGTCCGGCCCCGCCGCCGGCCTGACCGTGCTGGTCCTCGCCGCCGTCCAGGAACACGGCCTCGCCACCCTCGGCGTCATCACCGCCGTCGCGGGACTGCTCCAGCTCGCCCTGGGCGCCGCCCGCCTGGGCCGGCTGTTCCGGGCGATCTCCGTCTCGGTCGTCCAGGGCATGCTGGCCGGGATCGGCCTGGTGCTGATCGCCGGTCAGCTCTACTCGCTCGCCGACACCAAGGGCCCGGCCGGCGGCCCCGCGAAGATCGCCGGGCTGCCCGGGCTGGTCGCGGACACCGCCGGGAACACGCACGCGCTCGCCGCGGCCGCCATCGGCGCCGGGACGGTGGCGGTGCTGCTGCTCTGGCCGCGCCTGCCCGCCCGGGTCCGGGTCCTCCCCGCACCGCTCGCGGCCGTCGCGGGCGCGACGGCCGTCACCGCCCTGTTCGACCTGCCGGTCGCCCGGGTCGAGGTCGCCGGACTCACCGGCGTCCTCCACTTCCCCGGAGCCTCGGACCTCGCGGCGCTCGGCAGCCTCGGGGTGCTGGGCACGGCCGTCGCCTTCGCGCTGATCGCCTCGGCCGAGAGCCTGTTCAGCGCGGCCGCCGTCGACCGCCTGCACGACGGCCCGCGCACCGACTACGACCGGGAACTGCTCGCCCAGGGCGTCGGCAACACCCTGTGCGGCCTGCTCGGCGCCCTGCCGATGACCGCCGTCATCGTCCGCAGCGCCGCCAACGTCCAGGCCGGCGCCCGCACCAAGGCCTCCCGCGTCCTGCACGGCCTCTGGCTGCTGCTCTTCGCGGCCCTGCTCCCCGGCTTCCTCTCGGCCATCCCGCTCGCGGCGCTGGCCGGCGTGCTGGTCCATGCCGGGGCCAAGCTGGTGCCGGTCCGCACCCTGCGGCCGCTCTGGCGGGCCGACCGCGGCGAGGCGACGATCCTGGCCGTCACGGCGATCGCCATCGTGGTGACGAACCTCCTCGAAGGGGTGCTGGCCGGCCTCCTCCTGGCGGTGCTCAAGAGCGCCTGGGACACCTCCCACCTCCAGGTCGCGGTCACCGAACTCCCCGACGGCGCCGTCCGGGTGACCCTGCACGGCAACGCCACCTTCCTCCGGCTGCCCCGTCTCCTCGAAACCCTGGAATCCCTGGAGGAACTGCCGGCCGACCGCCCGGTGCGCCTCGACCTCGCCGGTGTGCGCCACCTCGACCACGCCTGCCGGAGCGCCCTGGAAGTCTGGCAGGAACGCCACAACCGCAACGGCTCCGCCGAACTCCTCGGCCTGCCCGCGGCCTCGGCCTGACCCGCCTGCGGCCGACCCGCCTCCGGCCGGCCCCGCCCCGCCCCACCCGGCAGGGCCGTGGCCGCCGGAAGGCCGCCGGCCACGGCCCGCCCGGGCCTCGCGGCGGCGCCGGAGCGCGGTGACGTCAACCGGTTCAACCTGTTCCGGCCGTAGCCGCCCCCGTGGCGGCGCGCTCGGCGCTCTGCGGCAGGGTGTGCTCAGCGCCAGTGGTCGATGGCCGTGTTGAGGTGCTTGACGCCCGAGTAGTGCAGCCCGCTGGCGAGGAAGAACACGGCGCCCAGGAGCCAGGTGCGCCGGTCGTCGCCGAGCACGCTCTCACCGCGGGTGACGGACAGGACGACGCCGACGAGGAGCAGGCCCTGGGCCGCGATGTTCCACGTCAGGGAGAGCAGCAGGTTGAGGCCGACGGCCATGCTGCCGATCGTGCTGTGGGGGCCGGCCGCGAAGGCGGCCGCCACCAGGAGGGCGAGGCCGGCGGTGACCCCGGTCAGGACGCTGATCAACGTGTTGTGCGGGCCGCCGTGCCGCAGGGTCCAGAAGGTGGTGACGCCGAGCAGCGCCGCCAGCAGGCCGTACGAGACGAGGGCGCCCAAGCGACCCGGGCCCATCACCCCACCCCCCATGCCGCGTACCGCGTACCGCGATGTCCGTTCACCGTAGCGAACCGCCGGGGAGTGCGGCAGACGGGCGGCACGAAGCGGTGGACGTAGATTCGCTACGCCCGGCGGCGCGGGCCGAAAAGGGTTTGAGCGGGGCGCGGGAGGTGCCTAGCGTGAACGGTATGAAGAGGATCCCGACCCCTGCGGACTGGCTCGCGGCCAACCGCGCCAACTGGGACGGGCGCGTCCCCGTGCACGTGGCCAGTGACTTCTACGACGTGCCCGGGTTCGTCGCGGGCAAGGAGCCGCTGCGGGACTTCGAGCTCGCCGAGGTCGGTGATGTCCGCGGGAAGAGCCTGCTCCACCTCCAGTGCCACTTCGGGCAGGACACGCTGTCCTGGGCCCGGCACGGGGCGATCGTCACCGGGCTGGACTTCTCCCGCCCGGCGGTGGAGGCCGCCACCGCCCTGGCCGAGCGGATCGGCGCGGACACCGCCCGCTTCGTCGTCTCCGACGTGTACGGCGCCGTGGACGCGCTCGACGGCCGGACCTTCGACGTCGTCTACACCGGGCTGGGGGCGCTCTGCTGGCTCCCGGACATCGCCCGCTGGGCGCGGACGGTGGCGACCCTGCTCGCCCCGGGCGGCTTCCTCTACCTCGCGGAGTTCCACCCCTTCGCCGAGACGCTGGCCGAGGACGGCCGGACGGTCGAGTACGACTACTTCGACCGCGAGGGCACGGTCTGGGACGAGCCCAGCACCTACACCGACGGCGAGCTGGCGCCCGGGGCCGCCACCGTGACCGTCGAGTGGCAGCACGGGGTCGGTGAGATCGTCAGCGCCCTGGTGGCCGAGGGGCTGCGGATCGAGTTCCTCCACGAGCACGACTTCACCGTGTTCGCCCGCTTCCCGGTGCTTGAGCAGGACGGCGTCTTCCGCTTCCCGGAGGGGCGGCCGCGCGTCCCGCTGATGTACTCCGTCCGGGCGAGCAAGCCGGCTTAGCCCGCCCGCCGCGCACCGCCCGCCGCGGTCCGGCCGCCCCGCCGGGATCAGGGCTTGCGCGCCACCGCGCCGTACATGCTGACGCGGTCGGCGCCCGCGGGCAGGGCGCCGTCGGGGCGCCAGAGCGGGACGGTGACGACCCCGGGGTCGAGCACCTCCAGGCCGTCCAGGAAGGCGCCGACCTGGTCCCGGGTGCGGCCGACCAGGGGAGCGGTGGCCTTGCTGTAGACGCCCGTCACCCGGTCGCGGACCTCGGCGGGGAGGAAGTCCGCGGTGCCGTGCGACAGGATCAGGTGGCTGCCGGGGACGAGGGCGTCCAGCAGCGTGCGCACCACCTCGTACGGGCCCTCCTCGTCCCGCACGAAGTGCAGGACGGCGGCGAGCACGAGGGCCGCCGGGCGGTCGAAGTCGAGCAGCCGCTCGGCCCGGACGTCGGCGAGGAGGTCGACGGGCGAGCGCAGGTCGGCCTGGATGACGGTGGTCCGGCCGACGGCGGTGCCGCCCATCAGGGCGCGGGCATGGGCGAGCACGATCGGGTCGTTGTCCACGTAGAGGACCCGGGCGCCGGGGTCGACCGCCTGGGCGATCTCATGGGTGTTCCCGGCCGTGGGGATGCCGGTGCCGATGTCGAGGAACTGGGTGATGCCGAGGTCCGCCACGCACCGTACCGCCCGGGTGAGGAAGCCCCGGTTGGCGCGGGCGGTGGAGCGGAATTCGGGGTTGGCCGCCAGAGCCCGCTCGGCGGCCTCGCGGTCGGCCGGGAAGTTGTCCTTCCCTCCCAGGTAGTAGTCGTACATCCGGGCGGGGTGCGGGATCTCCGGGCGGAGGTCGGCGGGGACGCCCGGCGCGCCCTGCTCCCACATGCCTTCGTAACTCACCACTGCTGCCGTGCCTCCGCCTGCCCGATCTGATGGTCCGTCGGCGGACAGCGTAGGTGTTCGAGCGGACGGCCGTGTGCTGTTGGTCGGTTCACCCCCGGTTGTGCGGAATGGGCCCCTTGCCGCCCGGCGCCCGCGGCGGCGGGGCCCGGCCCCGCCCGGGAGGGCCGCACACCCCGGTCGGGTGGGGAGCGGGCCCGGCGGGCGGTCTCCGCGCTCCCGGCGCAGGATGGGAGGGTCGGGGGCACTGCTGCCCAACCGAGGAGCCGCCGTGGGGCGGCTACGGGAGGTCGCCATGGCCGTCGCCGAGATCGTTCCGGCCGACATCAGGGAGTGGCGGGGTCAGGCCGTCGTGGACCAGAAGGGACACAAGATCGGCAAGCTGGAGTCCGTCTACGTCGAGACCGCCAGTGACGAGCCGTACTTCGCCACCGTGACGGTCGGCCCGGCCGTGACGGTCGGGCTGAACGTCAACAGCAAGCTGGTCTTCGTCCCGCTCGACGGGGCCGTGCTGGGCCCGGGGTACCTCAAGGTGGCGTTCCCGCGGGCGCTGGTCAAGCAGGCGCCGTCGATCGGCGTCGACGACGTGCTGCCGGCCGAGGCCGAGCCGGAGGTGTTCGCGCACTACGGCCTGGAGTACGTCACCGGCGCGGGTGGAGAGCGGAGGCTCGCCCGCCGATGACCCGCCGATGACCCGCCGCGACCGCTGACCGCCGCGATCCGCCCGTCCCCGCCGCCCCGCCGTCGGCCACCGGGGCAGTGATACCCCACGGGGTACACTGGACAGCCGGTAGTCGACAGCGGAAGGCGGTCCTGAGATGCAGGTGGACGAGGAGGCCGTCGGCGCGGTCCTGAACCGGCTCCGGCGCGCCCAGGGGCAGCTGGCGGGCGTGATCGCGATGATCGAGGCCGGCCGCGACTGCAAGGACGTGGTGACCCAGCTGGCCGCCGTCTCCCGGGCCCTCGACCGGGCCGGTTTCAAGATCGTGGCGAGCGGCATGCGCCAGTGCATGGCGGGCGCCGACGCCGACACGCCGCCGATGAGCGAGGCCGAGCTGGAGAAGCTCTTCCTGGCCCTGGCCTGAGCGGCCGCCCCACGGGGTCCCGCCCCTCCCGAACCCCCGGCGGGGGCGCGCGCCACCGCGGTGCACGCCCCCGCCGTCCGCGTGCCGTACCCCGCACCACCCCCGGCCGTGCGAGGCTCGTGCCCCCATGAGCCTCGCCATCGCCCTCCTCACCCAGGACCTCCGGGTGCACGACAACCCCGTGCTGCACGCCGCCCGCGCCGCCGCCGACGAGGTCGTCCCGCTCTTCGTCCTGGACCCCGACGTCGACGCCACCGGCTTCGCCGCGCCCAACCGCGCCGCCTTCCTCGCCGACTGCCTGGCCGACCTGGACGCCTCCCTGCGCCCGCTCGGCGGCCGCCTGGTGCTGCGCCGCGGACCCGCCGCCACCGCCACCGCCCGGCTGGCCGCCGAACTGGACGCCGCCTCGGTGCACGTCGCGGCCGGCGTGAGCGCCTTCGCCCACCGCCGTGAGCAGGCGCTGCGCACCGAACTCGGCGACCGCCTGCACGTCCACGACGGCTCGCTCACCGCCGTCGTCCCCGGCGCGGTGACCCCCGCCGGCAAGGACCACTACGCCGTCTTCACCCCGTACCACCGCGCCTGGTCGCAGGCGCCCCGCCGGACCGTCCACCGCCCGCCCAAGGCCCTGCGCACCCCGGACGGCATCGCGAGCGAGCCCGTCCCCGCCGTGCGACCGGAGTCGCCCGCGCTCCCGCCGGGCGGCGAGCGGGCCGGCCGGCGGCTCTGGCGGGGCTACGACCTGGACCGCTACGCCGAGCTGCACGACGACCTCGCGGCCGACGGCACCTCGCGCCTCTCGCCGTACCTGCACTTCGGCTGCCTCTCCGCCGCCGAACTGGCGGCCGAGGCGCACCGGCGCGGCGGCGACGGCGCCGAGGCGTTCGTCCGGCAGCTGGCCTGGCGGGACTTCCACCACCAGGTGCTCGCCGCCCGCCCGCGGGCCGCCCGGGAGGCCTACCGCGACCGGGGCGACCACTGGCTGCCGGAGGACGACGAGGAGTGCGCGGCCTGGCGGGCCGGGCGCACCGGATTCCCGCTGGTCGACGCGGGCATGCGCCAGCTCGCCCACGAGGGCTGGATGCACAACCGGGCCCGGCTGGTCACCGCCTCCTTCCTCGCCAAGACCCTCTACCGGGACTGGCGGATCGGCGCCCGCCACTTCCTGCGGTTCCTGGTGGACGGGGACCTCGCCAACAACCAGCTCAACTGGCAGTGGGTGGCGGGCACCGGGACGGACACCCGGCCGAACCGGGTGCTCAACCCGCTGGCGCAGGCCGACCGGCTCGATCCGGACGGCGCCTACGTCCGCCGCTGGGTCCCGGAGCTGGCCCACGTCCCCGGACGGGCGGTGCACCGCCCGTGGCTGCTGGACGAGCGCCCGGCCGGCTACCCGGACCCGCTCGTCGACCCGTCGGCGCTCTCCGACCGCCTGCGCGCCGCCCGCGGCCTGGACTGACCCGCCGCCACGGCCGCCGCCACGGCAACCGCCGCCGCGGCTACCGGCGCAGCCCCCCGCCGGCCCCCGGCCCCACAGTTCCCGAACCGCCCGACATTGCGTCACGTTTCGTTCACGTCCCGGTCGCTGACCTTCGGATGAATGGGCCCGGCCCCACAGTTGTACAGCCAACTGCCAACGGGGCCGCCCCTCCCAGCCTCCGTCAGCAGCCGCGCACGGCCCCGGTCCGGTACCCCCCGACGGCCCGGTGCCCGAGCGGCGGACAGGACATCCGTGGCCACCGGCAGCACCCTGACCCGCACTCCCTCCGGCCCGTCGAACGGCCCCGTCGAGGGCGACCGCCTCACCTTCCACTGGACCACCGACGCCCCCGACCCGAAGAACTGGGTCGGCATCTACGACGGCGACCGCCAGCCAGGCAACGGCGGCTCGCTGCTCTGGAAGTACACGCCGGCCGCTGCGGGCGACGTCCAGCTCGACACCTCCGCGCTCACCGGCGGCCCGTACACGGCGTACCTGCTCGCCAAGGACGGCTATGGCGTCCTCGCCAGGACCGAGCCCTTCACCTTCCAGCCCAAGCCCGCCGTGGTCCGCCCGCACGCGGTCGTGGACGCCTTCACCGCGACCCCGGTGGCGCCCGGCGCGCCCGTCACCGTCAAGCTCGGCGGCCTCTGGGCCCGCCCTGCCGGGAACCCGGCCGGCAGCGCCGTCTTCCGCAAGGTCTCCGGCCCGGCCTGGCTCGCGGTCGCCGCCGACGGCACCGTCACCGGCACCGCGCCGGCCGGCAAGGCGCCGCGCAACCCGGAGGTGCTGGTCGTCGGGGTCAAGGACGGCAGCGGCGCCGCCGACACCGTCACCGTGCTGCTCCCGGGCGCCGACCCGGCCGCCGCACCGCGCCTGAAGGTGGCGAGCTGGAACCTCGCCAAGGCGGGCGCCGCCTTCACCGACGCGGTCGAGAAGCAGCTGCGCGTCGTCCTGGCCCAGGGCCTGGACGTGCTGGCGCTCCAGGAGACCGACGGCACGGCGGCCCGGGTGCTGGCCGACGCCCTCGGCTGGCACGCCCACCAGAGCACCGGCAGTGTCGGCATCCTGAGCCGCCACCCGCTGGCCGCCGTCACCGCGCCGACGGCCGACCTGCCGGCCGCCGGGGCGACCGTCCAGCTCCCGGGCGGCCGCGCCGTCCGGGTCTGGAGCGCGCACCTCGACGAGGCCGACTACGGCCCGTACGCCGCCCAGGACGGGCGGAGCGCCGCGCAGATCACGGCCGCCGAGAACGGCTCCGTCCGCCTCCGGCAGGCCAGGGCGCTGGCGGCCGCCGTCCAGGCCGATGCCGCCGCGGGCCTCCCGGTGGTGCTGGCCGGCGGGCTCTCCTCGCCCTCCCACCTCGACTGGACGGCCGCCACCGCCGCCGCGCACAGCGGTATCGGCGCGCTCGCCTGGCCGGTCACCACGGTGCTCCAGGCCGCCGGGCTCACCGACACCTTCCGCGAGGAGAACCGGGACCCGGTCAAGGCGCCGGGCATCACCTGGTCACCGGTGCGCAGGCAGCGCGCCGCCGGCGGGGCCGAGCCGCAGGACCGGATCGACTACGTGCTCTACCGCGGGCGGCTGAAGCTGGTCGAGGCGCACACCCTGGTCGCCGACTGGCCGGCCGACGACGCCGACCCGGCCGCCCTCGCCGCCAACCAGTGGCCGTCCGACACCGCTGCCGCGGTCGCCACCTTCCAGCTCTGAAAGGCCAGTTCGCGATGTCCGACCTTTCCCGCCGCACCTTCGTCGGCGCCACCGCGGCCGCCGGCGCCGCCGCCCTGACCGGCCTGCCCGGCACGCCGGCGCAGGCCGCGCCCGCCCCGGGCCGGCTCACCGGCACCCTCAAGGACGTCAAGCACGTCGTGGTGCTGATGCAGGAGAACCGCAGCTTCGACCACTACTTCGGCACCCTCGCCGGGGTGCGCGGCTTCGGCGACAAGCAGGCGCTGCAGTTCCCCGACGGCACCGACGTGTTCCGCCAGCCGGACCCGCGCCGCAGCGACGGCAACGTGATGCTGCCCTACCGGATGGACACCTCGAAGTACAACGCGCAGAACGCCGGCGGCCTGCCGCACGACTGGGCCACCGGCCACCAGGCGATCAACGGCGGCGCGATGAACAAGTGGATCGCCGCCAAGGGCGAGCGCACCATGGGCTACTTCACCCGGGAGGACATCCCCTACCAGTACGCGCTGGCCGACGCGTTCACCCTCTGCGACGCCTACTTCACCTCGCTCGCCGGACCGACCGACCCCAACCGGCTCTACCTGTGGACCGGCACCGCCGGCCCCGGCCGGGACGGCACCACCGGCCCGTGGATCGACAACACGCCCGTCACCGACAACCCGGTCGCGGACTGGACGACGTACGCCGAGCGCCTCCAGCAGGCCGGGGTGAGCTGGCGGGTCTACCACAACCCCAGCAAGGACGACCGCACCGGCGACTACGACGACAACGCCCTGTCGTACTTCCGGCAGTTCCACGACTTCCCGAAGGACGACCCGCGGTACGTCAACGCGATGACGAAGTTCGACCCGGCGGCCTTCGACGCGCACTGCAAGGACGGCACGCTGCCGACCATCTCCTGGCTGGTCGCCCCCTACCTGTTCTCCGAGCACCCGGAGGCCGGGCCGGCGTACGGCGCGCACTGGGTGAACCAGGCCCTGCAGTCGCTGATGTCCAACCCGGACGTCTGGCGGCACACCGTCTTCCTGGTGATGTACGACGAGAACGACGGCTACTTCGACCACATGGTGCCGCCGACCCCCGAGCCGGGCACGCCCGAGGAGTTCACCCAGGGCCGCGCCATCGGCCTCGGCAACCGCGTCCCGCTCTGGGTCGTCTCGCCCTGGTCGCGCGGCGGCTGGGTCAACTCCCAGGTGTTCGACCACACCTCGGTGCTGCGCTTCATGGAGCAGGTGACCGGCGTCGCCGAGCCCAACATCTCGGCCTGGCGCCGCGCCGTCTGCGGCGACCTCACCAGCTGCTTCGACTTCGCGGCGCCCGACCACTCGATCCCGCAACTCCCGGACACCAACGCCCTGATGGCCAGGGCGGACGCCGGGACGAAGCTGCCGGGCGTCCAACTCCCGGCCGTCGGCGCCCAGTCGATGCCGGTCCAGGAGCGCGGCGACCGACCGCACCGCCATCTGCCCTACCAGCCCTGGGCCGAGGCCGAGGTGGACCGGCACACCGGCCGGGTCACCTGCACGCTGAGCAACGACGGAGGCGTCGCCTTCCCGTACACGGTCTACCCGAACATCCTGCGGCCCTTCGCGGGCACGCCGTTCACGGTGGCGCCCGGCGCCTCGGCGACGTACCTCTGGGAGACCGCGGAGACCAACGGCCGCTACGACTTCACCGTGCACGGGCCCGACGGCTTCGTCCGCCGCTTCGCCGGGACCGTGGTCCGCGACGGCCTGGGAGGAGACGGCAGGGGCGGCGCCCGGCAGCCCGAGGGCCAGAACGACATCGGCATCCCGATCGTCACCGCCGACCTCTCCGCGTCCGGCCGGCTGACCCTCCAGCTGGTCAACGACGGCATGACCGACGTCTGCTTCTCCGTCGCGCCGAACGACTTCGCGGGCACCGCGCAGACCCTCTGGGTGCGGCCCGGCAAGCAGACCAACCTCGCCTGGCCGCTGGACAAGCAGGGCCGCTACGACGTGGTGGTCACCGCCGCCACCGGCCAGCGCTTCACCCGCCGCTACGCGGGCCGGGTGCACTGAGCCCGGGGCCGCCGCGGCACGCGCCGCGGTCCGGGGGCGCCGAACCGGTGACCCCCGGCCGTGGCGCGGCCGCCCGGCCGGGGCCCGCCGCTACCGTCGGCTCCATGCAGCAGATCACCCCATGCCTCTGGTACGACGACCAGGCCGAGGAGGCCGTCCGCCACTACACCTCGGTCATCCCGAACTCGCGGATCACCGACGTCACCCGCTACACCGAGGCGGGCCCCGGTACGCCCGGCGCGGTGCTGACGGTCGCCTTCGAGCTCGACGGCCGCCCCTTCGTCGCCCTCAACGGCGGCCCGATCTTCCCGTTCACCGAGGCCGTATCGCTCCAGGTGCAGTGCGACGACCAGGCGGAGGTGGACCGGCTCTGGGCGGCGCTGCTGGAGGGCGGCGGCCAGGAGAGCCAGTGCGGCTGGCTGAAGGACCGCTGGGGACTGTCCTGGCAGGTCACCCCGCGGATCCTGATCGACCTGGTGTCCGACCCGGACCGGGACAAGGCCGCCCGGGTGACCAGGGCCATGCTGTCCATGCGCCGGATCGACATCCGGACGCTGCTCGACGCGGCGGAGGGGTGAGCGCGTGGCCGTCCCCGCCTACCGCCACATCTCCTACCTGCACGCCACCCCGCAGCGGGTCTGGCACGCGCTCACCAACCCGGACGAGTCCGGCCTCTACTGGGGGCACCGCAACGTCTCCACCTGGCAGCCGGGCGCCCGCTGGGAGCACCAGCGCGCGGACGGCTCCGGCGTGGCGGACGCGTTCGGCACGGTGGAGGCGGCCGACCGGCCGAACCGGCTGGTCACCACCTGGTCCGGCCCCGGGCAGCAGCCGCCGGCCGGCCCGTCCGTGGTGACCTTCGAGCTGCGCTCCCACCTGGACCTCACCCGGCTGACCGTCACCCACGACAACCTGGCCGACGAGGCCGAGCGCGCGGACGCCGAGGCGGGCTGGTCGGCGGTGCTGTCCAATCTGAAGACCTACCTGGAGACCGGCCACCCGCTCCCGCAGGACCCCTGGGCGATGCCCTGAGCCCGGCGTTCCCGAGCCCGCTGCCGGACTGGGCGCCGCCCGGCTCAGGCCTGCCGGGCCCGCTTGCGCCCGCGCCGCGCCCGGCCGAGGCCCGGGCGGTCCCCACGCACCCACCGGCGCAGTCGGCCGAGCCGGGAGAACCGCTCCCGGCTCGCCACCGACGCCCGGTCCAGCTCCTCCATCAGCCGCCGTGAGCGGTGCTCCAGGTCCAGCTCGTCGAGGATCCGGTCGACCTCGGTCAGCAGCGAGCCGAGCAGGTGCCAGGCGTCCGGGTCCGCCCGCACCTGCTCCAGCAGCAGCCGGGCGACGTTCTCCCGGCTCGCCCAGGCGGCGGACAGCTCGGCGGTGAGCCGCTCCTCGGCCTCCTCGGCGTTCAGACTGACCTGGGTGGTCACCAGCACCGCGAAGCTCACCAGCGCGCCGCCGACGTGCGCGAGCAGCTCCTCCATCGCCACCGCCAGCGCCGGGGCGACCAACGGCTCGCCGGACGCGCGCCGCTTGGCGAGGTCGGTCAGCGTGCGGGAGATCACCCGGATCACCACCACGCAGATCTCCAGGGTGTCCAGCCCGGTGCGCAGCACCAGCCTGGAGAGCAGCCCCTCGCTGATCCGCGGGTTGAACCGGAGGCTGTCCTCGGCCTGGCGCAGCGCGGCGTCCACGTCGGCGATCGCCTGGTCGAGCCGGCGGGCCTCGTGCAGGCGCTCGGCGGCGTCCGCGACCGGGGTGGGCCGGCCCAGCTGGTCGGAGAGGTCGAGGAGCAGGTGCCGGGCCCGGCGGGAGAGGTCCTCGATCGACGCGCCGGCGGTGTCCACCCAGACCGGTGGCGCGAAGACCAGGTTGAACAGCAGGCCGACGCCCGCGCCGATCAGGGTCTCCAGCACCCGGTCCCAGGCGCGGGAGGTCACCTGGGTGACGCCGAGGATCAGCATGGCGCTGATCGCGACCTCCTGGACGAACTCGTCCACCCGGACGAACCGGCCGATCACCAGCGAGGCCAGGATGATCAGCCCGAGGCTCCACCAGGAGAGCCCGACGACCGTGCTGAAGCCGATCGCGATCAGCACGCCGACCACCACCGAGTTGACCCGGCGGACGCTGGTGGTGAGCGTCGAGTAGACGGTGACCTGGACGACCAGCAGCGCGGTGAGCGGTGCGGTCAGCGGGGCGGGCTCGCTGCTGAGCCAGGTCGCCACCACGTAGGAGAGCGTGGCGGCGACGGTCGCCCGGGCGGTCTGCACGGCGAAGGGTTCACGGGCGGCGCGCCGCACCAGCGCGACGGCCCGGTCGTGCGCCAGGGCCACGCGGACCTCCTTGTCGCTACGGCTTGCCGCGGCGCCCTTCGCGCAGCAGCTTCCAGGGCGCGAGCGCCGACTCCACCTGCACTCCGAGGCTCATCTTCGAGGCGCCCTCGACCCGCTCCTCGAAGTGGATCGGCACTTCCTTGATGATGAGCCCGCGCCGCACCACCCGGTGGTTCAGCTCGACCTGGAAGGAGTACCCGTTGCTGTGCACCGAGGGCAGGTCGATCGCCCGCAGGGTCTCCGCGCGCCAGGCCTTGTAGCCGGCGGTGGCGTCCCGCACGCCCAGGCCGAGGATGGTGTTCACGTAGAGGTTGGCCCAGGCGGAGAGCGCCTTGCGGTGCCACGGCCACTCCGCGGCGGTCGATCCGCCCGGCACGTAGCGGGAGCCGAGCACCACGGCCGTGTCGTCGGCCAGCAGGGTGGTCACCATGAGCGGCAGGACGGAGGCGGGGTGGGAGAGGTCGGCGTCCATCTGCACGACCACGTCCGCGCCGTTCTCCAGGGCCCGGGTCATGCCGGCGACGTAGGCCCGGCCGAGGCCGTCCTTCTCGGTGCGGTGCAGCACCCGGATCCGGTCGCCGGACCCGGCGGCCAGCTTGTCGGCGATCTCGCCGGTGCCGTCGGGCGAGTTGTCGTCGACCACCAGCAGGTGCAGGTTCGGCAGGTCGAGGTCGGCCAGCAGCCCGGCGAGGACCGGCAGGTTCTCCCTCTCGTTGTAGGTGGGTACGACCACAACGACCTTCGGGGAGGCCTCGACCATCTTCTGTTCCCTCGCGAGTTCGGCGCCCGCTGGCCGGCGCGGTCATCGGCACCCGCGCCGGGTCGGACGGTCGTCCAGTGCTCCGGCCGCCGTCGTCGCACGGCCGCCGTGGTACGGCCGTGCGAGTCTAGCCGCGCCGTCGCGGACGCCGTCGCGCCGGACCCCGGGCCCTCGCCCGGTGCGACGGTCCTGTGGTGCGGCCGTCGTCCGGTGCGGGCGTCATCTGGTGCGGCGGGAGCTCCAGGCGGGGGCGACGAAGGCCACCAGGGCGACGGCGAAGCCGATCTGGAGCAGATGGCGGATCCAGTCGATCCCGGAGGTGTTCCGGACGCCGATCCAGCCGGAGACCGCGTTCCCCAGCCAGGCCCCGCCGGCGCCGAGCAGCATGGTCAGCCACCACGGGATCGCCTGCGGGCCGCGCAGGATCAGTTTGGCGATCACGCCGAGCACGAAGCCGATGAGCAGAATCCACAGGAGCTGGAACATCGCATTCCACCTTTCGAGGCGCGTTCCCCCATGATCGCCCGAACCGTCCGGCACGGCACGTCCAGCGGGGGCGAGGGGCCGTTCGGGCCCCCGCCTGCCCCTTTCTCCGCGTCCTAACCGTCCGTTCTCCCCGCCCCGCCGCTCAGCGTGGCCCCGGTGGCCGGGTCGAAGACGTGCAGCCGGCCGGTGTCGATCCACAGCTCCAGCGGGGCGCCCTCGGCCGCCCGGGTGGCGGTGCCGATCCGGGCCACCACCTCCCGGCCGGGTGCCCCGGCGCCCGCCTCCGCCTGCCGCGCGCCGATCTCCTCCAGACCGCCGCCGGAGACCGCGTCGCCCTCCACGGTGAAGTGCGCGAACACGTCCGAGCCCACCGATTCGAGCACCTCGACCCCGACCGTGACGGTCGCGCCGCCCGTCGGGTGCTCCAGCAGCGCGGCGTCCTCGAAGTGCTCCGGGCGGATGCCGACCACCACCTCGCGCGGCGCGTCCGCCGCCGTGAGCCGCCGGCGCAGCCGGTCGCCCAGCGGCAGGTCGCCGAGCGCGGTGCGCACCGCGCCCTCCTCCAGCCGGCCGTGCAGCAGGTTCATGCCGGGCGAGCCGATGAACCCGGCGACGAACAGGTTGGCCGGCTCGTCGTACAGCCGCTGCGGCGGGCCGACCTGTTGGACCAGCCCCGCGCGCAGCACCACCACCCGGTCGCCCAGCGTCATCGCCTCGACCTGGTCGTGGGTGACGTAGACGGTGGTGGTGCCCAGGCGCCGCTGCAGCCGGGAGATCTGGGTGCGCATCTGCACCCGCAGCTTGGCGTCCAGGTTGGACAGCGGCTCGTCCATCAGGAACGCCTTGGGGTCGCGGACGATCGCCCGGCCCATCGCCACGCGCTGGCGCTGCCCGCCGGAGAGGTTGGCGGGCCGGCGGTCCAGGTGCTCGGTGAGGTCGAGGATCCGGGCGGCCTCCTCCACCTTGGCGGCGATCACCGCCTTGTCGGTCTTCGCCAGCCGCAGCGCGAAGCCCATGTTCTGGCGGACCGTCATGTGCGGGTAGAGCGCGTAGCTCTGGAACACCATGGCGATGTCGCGGTCCTTGGGCGCCCGGTCGTTGACCACCTGCCCGCCGATCCGCAGGGTGCCGCCGGTGATGTCCTCCAGGCCCGCGATCATGTTCAGGGTGGTGGACTTCCCACAGCCCGAGGGGCCGACCAGGATGACGAACTCGCCGTCGGCGACCGTCAGATCGAGGTCGTGGACGGCCACCGAGCCGTCGGGGTAGCGCTTGCTGATGCCGTCGAGGACGATCTCCGCCATCGGTCCGCGTCATCCCTTCACTGCGCCGGCGGTCAGGCCGGCCACGATGCGGCGTTGGAAGAACAGCACGAACAGCACGATCGGCACCGTGATCACCACGGCCGCGGCGGCGATCGAGCCGGTCGGCTGCTGGAACTGGGAGCTGCCGGTGAAGAAGGCGATCGCGGCGGGCACGGTGCGCGCGGCGTCCGTGGAGGTCAGCGAGATCGCGAAGAGGAAGTCGTTCCAGCAGAAGATGAAGACCAGGATGGCGGTGGTGAACACGCCCGGCGCTGCCAGCGGGGCGATCACCAGCCGGAACGCCTGGGCGGGCGTGGCGCCGTCCACCTTGGCGGCCTTCTCCAGCTCCCACGGGATCTCCCGGAAGAACGCCGAGAGGGTGTAGATCGCCAGCGGCAGCGAGAAGGTCATGTAGGGGATGATCAGCCCCGCCCAGGTGTCGAAGATCCCCAGCGCCCGCTCGATCTCGAACAGCGGCGAGACCAGCGAGATCGGCGGGAACATCGCGATCAGCAGCGACATCCCGATCAGCAGCCGCTTGCCGGGGAAGCGCAGCCGGGCCACCGCGTACGCCGCCATGGTGGCGAGCAGCACCGCGATCGTGGTGGCGATCACCGCGATGCCGATCGAGTTGACCAGGGCCCGGGTGAACTCCGAGGTGCGGAAGATGCCGCGGTAGTTCTCCAGCGTCCAGCTGCGCGGCACGAAGTTGCCGTCGGTGAGGGTGGCCGGGTCCTTGAAGGACAGCGCGGCGATCCACCAGACCGGGACCAGCGCGTACAGCACCACCACCAGGTTGACCACGCCCCAGCCCGCTCCGGTCCGGGCCTGCCGGGCGGTCACCGGTGCTCCGCCGAACCGCCGGGCGCCGCTGCGCCGAAGACCTTGACGAAGACCAGCGCGATCGCCGCCACGCAGAGGAACACCAGCACCGAGATCGCCGAGCCGATGCCCAGGTTGAGCGCGGTGAAGAGGTTGTCGTAGCCGAGGATCGACACCGAACCGGTGTCGTTGGCGCCGCCGGTCAGCACGTAGATGTTGTCGAAGATCCGGAAGGCGTCCAGGGTCCGGAACAGCAGCGCCACCAGGATGGCCGGCTTCATCAGCGGCAGGATCACCAGCCGCAGGCGCTGTCCGAAGCCGGCGCCGTCGACCATCGCGGCCCGCACCGTCTCGGCGGGTACCAGCGCCAGGCCCGCCAGCAGGAGCAGGGCCATGAACGGGGTGGTCTTCCAGACCTCGGCCAGCACGATCAGGCCGATCGCCGGCCAGTGCTCGGTGAGCGGCGCGCTGTCCTCCGGCAGCAGCGCCGCCAGGTACCCGGTGGCGGGCGTCCAGGCGTACTGCCAGGAGTAGGCGGCCACCACGGTGACGATGCCGTACGGCACGAGCACCGCCGTGCGGACCAGGCCCCGCCCGACCACCGCCCGGTGCATCACCAGCGCCAGCGCCAGGCCCAGCACCAGCTCGGCCGCCACCGAGACGACGGTGATCAGCACCGTCACCCAGAGCGCCTGCCACCAGTACGGGGAGGACAGCACGGCGCCGTAGTTGGCGAAGCCGACGAACGCGGAGCGGTCCGGGAAGCGCAGGTCGTAGCGCTGGAAGGAGAGATACACGGCGTAGCCGACCGGATAGGCCGTCACCAGGAGCATCACCAGCACGGCGGGGGCGCACAGCAGCCAGCCGAGCCGGCGCTCCTGCCGGGAGCCCTCGGAGGGCCGGGCGGCCCGCGCCGCCGGGGGCCTCGTTCCGGTCGCGGTCATGGGATCAACCCCTTCGAGCCGAGCGCGTCCCTGATCTGTCCGGACAGGTCGGCCACGGTGCGCTCCGGGTCCACGGCCGAGGGTGGGGAGAGGGCGTGCGCGACGGCGATCGAGACGTTCTGGTAGGCGGGCGTCTGCGGCCGCACCGAGGCCGAGTCGAGGGCCCGCAGCACGTCCGCCGCGAACGGGTAGTTCGTGGTGAGCTCGGCGGCGGTGTACAGGCTGCGCAGCGACGGCGGCAGGCCGCCCTTGAGCGCGTTGGCCAGCTGGTTGTCGCGGTTGCGCAGGCACAGGACGGCCTCCTGGGCGGCGTCCGGGTGCCGGGAGTAGGCGCCGACGGCGAGGTCGATGCCGCCGATGGTCACCGTCGCGGGCCGGCCGGGGACGACCGAGGGGTAGGGCGCCCAGCGGAAGTGGGGGAACAGCTCGGGCTTGTTCTCCTTCATCGACGGATAGACGAAGGGGTAGTTGAGCTCGAAGGCGGCGGTGCCGGACTCCATCGCCAGCCGGTTCTGGTCCTCCGTCTGGTTGGACAGCGAGGGGTCGGCGGCGGGGGAGGTGGCGAGCTCCCGGATCACCCGCGCGGCGGTGACGGCCGGCTCGCCGAGCGAGGGCGCCGTCGCGTCGGGGGTGAGGATCGAGCCGCCCGCGCTGGTGACCAGGGTGTTGAACCAGACCGTCAGGCCCTCGTACTGGGCGCCCTGCACCTCGATGAAGTGCGGCTTGTCCTGCTCGGCGAGCCGCCGCGCGGCCTGCAGCATCTCGTCCCAGGTGGCGGGCGCGTCGGGCACCAGGTCGTCGCGGTACCAGAGCAGCTGGGTGTTGGAGTTGTACGGGACGGCGTACAGCCGGTCCTTCCAGGTGGCGGTCCGCAGCGCGGCGGCGAGGGTGTCCTTGCTCGCCCGCTCGCGCAGCGGACCGGTCCACTCGCGCACCCAGCCGGCCTCGGCGAACTCGGGCGTCCAGGTGACGTCCAGGCCCATGATGTCCACGCCGGTGTCGTGCGCGGCCAGCCGGCGCACCAGCTGCTGGCGCTGGCCGTCGGAGGTGCGGGGCAGCTTGTTGTAGCGGATGGACCAGCGCCCGCCGGAGTCGCGGCCGCAGGTGTCGGCGGCCTGCTGGAGCGCGCCCGAGTCGTCGGGGAAGTTGTACCAGTCGAGGACGACCGGCCCGCCGCCCCCGGAGCCCCCGCCGCTCCCGCACGCGGCCAGCGTCCACGCGAGCAGGAGCACCAGGGCGAGGGCGACCCGGTGGTTCGGCCTCGGCATCGCTGCTCCCTCCGGTGGACCGGCCCGCGGCTGGCCCACGCTAGGCCGGGCGGCCGCCGGCCGCGGCGACCCACCGGTGCGACACCCGCGGGACCGCCCGGGCGGGCTACGGACCCGGTCGGGGCGGGTCCGGCCATTCCCGCCGCACGCTGATCCGACGCGAACGGTCGGACCCGCCCTAGTTTCGCTTGGCGTAGATCGCGAGGGTGCCGAGCGGTTGGGCGGTGGTCAGGGTGACGTGGTCCGTGCCGGGGCCGCCGTCGAGGATGGTGAGGCAGTTCGGGGTGCCGAGCAGGGTCCGGGCCTCGATCCGGGTGATGGTGTAGCCGGGGTAGCTCGCCTGGTACTTCCCCCCGCCGTCGACCCGGACCTGCATCAGCATGTCGCCGGGCTGCCGGGTGCCGGCCTCGTTGCAGGCGGCCGGCAGCGGTGCGGCGGCCGGTGCGGGCGCGGCGGGGGCGGGGAGGGCGGCGGGGACCGCGGCGGCGGGGGCGGGAGCGGCCGAGGCCGCTGGGGCGAGGAGGAGGCAGGCCAGGGCGGCCGTGGCGGCCAGGCAGGCGCTTCGCGCGCGTGGGGTTGTCATGCGGCGACCGTCCGACGGGCCCCGCCCGCCCGCAAGCCGGGCCGGGCCGCCGGTGCTCCGAATGCCTCGCCGGGTGCCCCGGGACCGGCGACCGCGGGCCCCACCCCGGCGCCGGGTGGCGGGGGGACCGGTTCCGGTTGTGGTGGGACGGCTCTGGCGGGCGACCGCGCCGAGCCGCTACGGTCTGGACCAGCACCCGCCCTGGCCTCTTCCGGGAGTCGTCATCAGCACCCGATCCACCGTCAGCGCCGTTCCCGCCCCCGCCGGTTCGCCGCCCGACGCGCTCACCCTGACCGACCTGCTCGACGACCGCGCCCGGCGGCACCCCGACCGGCCCGCGCTGCTCGTACCCGGCCGCCCCGCGCTCGACTACCGGACGTGGCGCGAACGGGCCGTCAGCGCCGCCCACGGGCTCGCCCGGGCCGGCGTCCGCCCGGGGGAGCGGGTGCTGCTGCTCTTCCCCAACCGGGCCTGGGACGACTACGCGGTGGCCTTCCTGGCCGCGCACTACGCGGGCGCGGCGGGCGTCGTCGCCCGCGAGGACCTCGGTGCCGAGGACACCGCGCGGCTGGCGGGCGACAGCGGGGCCGTCCTCGCCGTCGCCCCCGCGGCCGAGGACGAGCGCGCCTCCGTCGCCGGCCTGCGCACCCTGCGGCTCGCCGACCTGGAGGCGGACGGTGCCGGCGACGGGCAGCCGCCGCACCGCCCCGCCCCCGGCGACCTCGCCCAGGTCATCGGCACCTCCGGGACCACCGGCGCGCCCAAGGGCGTGCACGCCGCCCACGCCAGCCTGACCGCCGGCCAGCGGCTCGACCCGCGCCCGCGCCCCTACGCCCACTCCGCGCACGCGGTGCACGCCTTCCCGATCGGCACCAACGCCGCCCAGGTCGTCCTGGTCAACGCGCTGGTCGCCGCGCCCGCCACGATCTGCCTGCCCCGCTTCGACGCCGAGGAGTTCGGCCGGACCGTCGCCGAGTACCGCGTCGGCACCGTCTTCCTGGTGCCGTCGATGGCCGTCGAACTGCTCAACTCGGGCGTCGCCGACCGGCACGACCTCGGCAGCGTCCTGCTCATCAGCTCCTCCGCCGCCGCGCTGCCCGCCCCCGTGGCCGGCGCCCTGCGCGAGGCCCTGCCGACCGCGGCCCTGGTCAACACCTACACCTCCGCCGAGGCGTCCCCCGCCCAGATATCCGCCGTCGTCGACGCCCGCCGCCCCGGCTCGGTCGGCCGCCCCGCCAACCCCGGCGACCTGCGGCTGCTCGGCGAGGACGGCCGCCCCGTCGAGCCGGGCGCCGTCGGCGAGGTCTGGCTGCGCCAGCCCGGCCCGCCGCGCGGCTACACCGCCGGCGCCGACGCCTCGGCAGCCGTCTTCCGGGACGGCTGGGTGCGGATGGGCGACCTCGGCCGCCTCGACGCCGACGGCTACCTGTACCTGGTCGACCGGGAGAGCGACGTCATTAAGTCCGGCGCCCTCAAGGTCTCCACCCTGCGCATCGAGGACGTCCTGCACGCCCACCCGCGGGTCGCCGACGCCGCCGCGCTCGGCCTGCCGCACCCCGTCATGGGCGCCGTGCCGGTGGCCGCCGTCGTGCCCGCCGCCGACGGCCTCGACCTCGACGAACTGCGGCTCTTCCTCGCCGAACGGCTCGGCCGCGCCGAACTGCCGGTCCGCATCCTGGTCACCGACAAGCTGCCCCGCAACCCCAGCGGCAAGGTCGTCAAGCACCACCTGCGCGCCCGCTTCGAGGAACCGGCCCCGGCGGCCGTCGGCACCCCGCCCGCCACCGAGCACGAACGCGCCCTCGCCGCCGTCTGGCGCCGGATCCTCGGCCGGCCCGTCGAGGCCGTGGAGGAGGAGTTCTTCGCCCTCGGCGGCGACTCCTTCCGCGCCGTCCAGCTCGCCGCCGCCGTCTCCGCCGAGTTCGGCGTCACCGCCGGCACCGCCCTCGTCTTCGAACGCCCCTCGCTGCGCGCCCAGGCCGCCTGGCTCGCCGCCGCCCCGAGGAACGCCGACGCCCCGCCCCCGGTCGACGACGCCGAGCTCTCCCCGTTCCTGCGCGAGCTGCGCGCCCAGCCGCACGACATCCCGCTCACCTCCCAGCAGGAGAACTTCCTGCGCTGGATGGCCGAGGCCGAGGGCCGCAACGTCGGCTCCGTCGCCGTCATGTTCCGCGTCACCGAGGCGCTGCGCCCCGACCTGCTGACCGAGGCGCTGTACGAGGCGGTGCGCCGCCACCCGGCACTGCGCACCCGGTTCGTGCCGGTGCCCGGCGCCGCACCGGGCGTGCGGCGCGCCGTGGTCGACGCCGAGCCGGAGGTCGAGGCCATCCTGGTCGAGGCCCCGGGCGAGAGCGACGACGAGGTGTCGGCCCGGCTGATCGCCGTCCGGGACCGGCTCACCGACGTCGGCGAGGGCCCGATGACCGGCCTGGCGGTGGTCAGCCGCGCCCCCGACGACCACGCCGTCCTGCTCGCCGTCCACCACATCGTCGGCGACGGCTGGTCGGTCGGTGTGCTGCTGCGCGACCTCGGCGTCATCTACTCGGCGCTGCGCCGCGGCCGCCCCGCACCCCCGCCGCGCCCGATGCCGACGCTCGGCGAGCTGGTCACCCGCGCCAACGCCCACTGGCCGGTCTCCCGCGCCCACTTCGCCCGCACCCTCGCCGGTGCGCCGGAGGCCGTGCACCCGTTCCCCGGCCGCGCCGACACCGAGACGGTGCTCAGCGCCGCCCACCGCATCGCGGTCCCCGCCGGCCGGGCCACCGCCCTGCGCGAGCGGGCCGCCGAGGCCGGGGCCACCCCGTTCCAGGCCCTCGCCACCGTGTGGCTCGGGCTGCTGGCGGAGCGCAGCGGGCAGGACGACCTCGTCCTGATGACCCCCGTCCCCGGCCGCACCTCGCCCGAGGCCGAGCAGGCCGTCGGCTGCTTCGTGCAGTCCCTGCTGCTGCGGGTCGACGCCTCCGGCGCCCCCGGCTTCGCCGAACTCCTCGCCCGCCTCCGCGACACCGCCACCGCGGCCCTGGACCACCAGCTGTACCCCTTCGCGGAGTTCAGCCCGATGGTGCCGTTCGCCGCCTGGCTCCGCTACGAGAGCTGGAACGCCCCCGCGCAGCTCCCGGGCCTCGCCTGCACGGCCTGGGAGGTGCCGCGCAGCGCCACCGTCCCCTACCCGCTCCCCGGCGGCGACCGCCACGTCCCCGAGCTCGCGGCCACCGAACAGCCCGACGGCTCGCTGGTCTGCTGGCTCCGCTACAACGAGCACGCCTTCGGCCCGGCCGCCGTCGAGTCGCTGGCGGCCGCCCTGGAGGCCCGGATCGCGGAGGCCGCCGGCGGCTGACGGGCTGACGGGCTGACGGGCTGACCGGTCGGTCGGCGGTGGCCGATTGTCAGTGGTCGATGCGAGGCTTCCCGTGAACCAATCAGAAGGAGAGCACCATGGGTACCTGGGACATCGGCCACTTCGACAACGACAACGCCGCGGACTTCTCCGGTGCGTTGGACGAGACGGCCCCGGCCGAGCGTGAGGCCGTGATCCGCCGTGTCCTGACCGACGTGGTCGACACGGCGGCCGACGACTACCTCGACTCCTACGAGGCGACCAAGGCCGTGGCCGCGGCCGCCCTGATCGCCGCCCAGTGCCCCGGCGGGGAGCCGGTCACCACCAGCTACGGCCCCGAGCAGCCCCTCCCGGTCTTCTCCGCCGACCTCCGGCCCCTCGCCGCCGAGGCCCTCGACCGCGTCCTCGCGGACGAGTCCGAACTCGCCGAGCTCTGGGACGAGTCGGAGGACGCCGCCGCCTGGCGCAGCACGGTGGCGGACCTGCGCGCCGTCCTCGTCCCGGGCCCGGCGGCGGTGTAGCCGGGCTTCGCCGGGCCGACCCTCGGAGCACCCTAGGCGCCGCCGGCGATCTGCCCGAGGTTGGCCCAGCCGGCGCCGCTGTCGCCCCCGCGGTAGGCGTAGCCGGTGACGGCGCCGCCGGTGTCCGTCCGGAGGTAGTCGGCATGGGCGTCGCCGTCGAAGTCCGCGAACGCGACCTGCTCCTGCCGGTCGGTGACGCCGGTGGCGACCTGGCCGACGGGGAGCCAGCCGCCGTGGCCGTCGCCGCCGCGGTTGAGCCAGGTGTGTACGGAGCCGTCGGCGTTGATCAGGAGGTAGTCGGCCTTGCCGTCGCCGTCGAGGTCGGCGAGGCGGACGCGGTTGCGGTCGGTGGTGACGCCGGTGGCGACCTGGCCGATGCCGTACCAGCCGGTCGCGCCGGCGGGGTCTCCGCCGCGGTTGAGCCAGACCTTGACGGCGCCGTTGTCCTCGATGACCAGGTAGTCGGCGCGGCCGTCGCCGTCGAAGTCGGCGAAGCGGACCTGGTCCTGGCGGTTGGTGACGCCGGTGGCGACGCGGCCGACGGGCTCCCAGGGTGCGACCTGGTCGCCGCCGTGGTTGAGCCAGGCGTTCACGGAGCCGTCGGCGTTGACGACGATGTAGTCGGCCTTGCCGTCGCCGTTGAAGTCGGCGAGGCGGACGCGGTTGCGGTCGGTGGTGACGCCGGTGGCGACCTGGCCGATGCCCTGCCAGCCGGTCGCGCCGGCGGGGTCTCCGCCGCGGTTGAGCCAGACCTTGACGGCGCCGCCGTCCTCGACCGTCAGGTAGTCGGGCCTGCCGTCACCGTCGAAGTCGGCCCATCGCACGCGTCCGCTGCCGCCGACCTCGTTGCCGGCCCGGGGAGCCGCGGGCCGGGAGACCCAGCCGTCGGCGACGGCCCGGTCCAGGGCCTGGTGGAAGACCTCGGCCATCTTGCGGTAGCCGCTGTCGTTGGGGTGCAGCCGGTCAGGGAGGTCGGCCGAGGCGTCCAGGTTCGCGGGCTCCACGTACCGGAGGTGCCGGACCACGGAACCGTCGGCCGGGATCCGGCTCTGGAGCGCGGTGAACTCGTGGTTGAACAGGGCGGTCTTCTGCTCCAGGCCGGGGGTGGCGGTCAGCAGGCCCTGCACGATGACGGTCACGCCCGGCTTGTCGGCGAAGATGCGGTCGACCAGCTCGGACAGCCGCCCGGCGGCCTGCACCGGGTCGGCGTTCGGGTCCCACTTCAGATCGTTGATCCCGAGGTGCAGGAGGACGACGTCGGGATCGGCGGCGGCGAGCCAGCGGTCGATGTCCGCGCGGATCTGAGCGATCCGGAAGCCGCTGTGCCCTTCGTGGTCGGGGTCGCCGGCGGCGCCGGAAGAGGAGGTGCCGACCAGGTCGACGGTGTAGGGGGACTGCTGGGCGGTCAGGTCCCACAGGGGTGCGCGGTAGCCCGCGCCGGTGGAACTGCCCGCGCCGTCGGTGATCGAGTCGCCGAGCGGCATGACCTTGACCGGGCGCGGCGTCGGCGTCGGTGCCGAGGCCGAGGCCGGGAGCGGGGCCGACGCCGCCGCGGGGACCGCGCCGGAGGTCATGACGGCGGCGAGAGCGGCCAGGGCGATCAGGGAGGTGCGCTTCATGGGTGTCCAGTCCTGAGGAGGAAAGCGGAGCCGGGGACGGGGGAGGGGGAGCGACCCGGGCCCGGGCGGCAGCCGTGCGCGGCGGTCGCCCGGGCCCGGATCGCCCGGTTCAGGCGCCGGAGGCGATCCGGCCGAGGAAGTCCCAGCCGCCGTGGCCGTCTCCGCCCTTGTTGGCGTACGCGCTGGTGCTGCCGTCGCCCGGGTTCCAGAGGTAGTCGGCACGGCCGTCACCGGTGAAGTCCGTCAGGAAGACGGAGTTGTTGTCCGTCGTCAGACCGGCGGCGACGCGGCCGACGGATTCCCAGGGGGTGACCTGGTCGCCGCCGTGGTTGAGCCAGACGTTCACCGAGCCGTCGTAGGAGACGACGATGTAGTCGGCCTTGCCGTCGCCGTTGAAGTCGGCGAGGCGGACGCGGGAGCGGTCGGTGGTGACGCCGGTGGCGACCTGGCCGATGCCCTGCCAGCCGGTCGCGCCGGCGGGGTCTCCGCCGCGGTTGAGCCAGACCTTGACGGCGCCGTTGTCCTCGATGACCAGGTAGTCGGCGCGGCCGTCGCCGTCGAAGTCGGCGAAGCGGACCTGGTCCTGGCGGTTGGTGACGCCGGTGGCGACGCGGCCGACGGGCTCCCAGGGGGTGACCTGGTCGCCGCCGTGGTTGAGCCAGACGTCCACGGAGCCGTCGGCGTTGACGACGATGTAGTCGGCCTTGCCGTCGCCGTTGAAGTCGGCGAGGCGGACGCGGGAGCGGTCGGTGGTGACGCCGGTGGCGACCTGGCCGATGCCCTGCCAGCCGGTCGCGCCGGCGGGGTCTCCGCCGCGGTTGAGCCAGACCTTGACGGCGCCGCCGTCCTCGACCGTCAGGTAGTCGGGCCTGCCGTCACCGTCGAAGTCCGTGAAGCGCAGTCGGCCGGTGCCGGCCTCGTTGACGGCGGCGGAACGCCGGTCCCGCAGGGCCGTGACCCACGGACCGAGGTCGTCCACCCGCGTCTCGTAGGCGCCGGTGCGGGTCTCGGCGGCGGGGGTGCCGAGGCAGCCGCCCTGCCAGGAGCGGGAGATGACGCCGGTGAGGACGGGCTTGGCGTTCTCGGTGCGCCAGACCGGCCCGCCCGCGTCGCCCTTGCAGATCAGGCCCGGCGCGGTGGGGGTGAGATCGAGACCGCCGGTCGCGGCGGGGCCCGCCGTCACGGCGGAGGTGTGGAGCCTGCCGGGGGTCCAGGCGGTGGCGGTGCGGCCGAAGCCGGCCGTGGTCAGTGTGCTGCCCTCGGCGGGCGCCGCGGTGGAGAGCGCGACGGGTGCGATGTCGAAGACCGGGATGTCCAGCCGGGCCATGACCAGGTCGCGGTCCTGATGGGGGACCAGTTCGGTGATCGTGGTCTGCTGTCCGCCGGTGGCGGCGAGGTCGGCACGGCCCACGGTGGCGGTGGTGGTCTGCCGGGGCGCGCCGGCGGTGACCGTGCCGGGGTTCGCGGGGTCGTCGGCGAAGCAGGACTTCGCGGTGAGGACCCAGCGCGGGTCGACCAGCGCACCCGTGCAGGTGCGGCCCTGGTCGCCGACGGCGAGGTGGGCGGTGAACGCGGTGGCGGGGTCGGCGGGCTGTCCCGTCGCGGGGGCGGCGCTGGAGCCGGTGACCCGGAGTTCGAGGAGCGTGGACAGCCCCGAGGCCGGGGACGCCTCGCCGAACCCCTTGGCGGTGTTCCGGGGGACGTCGATGCTCTGGGCCTGGCCGTTGGTGGACAGGCTGGCCTTCACGTCGCGGTCCACGGTCTGCACCCGGTAGGCATCGGGGATGTTCACCGCGAGGTAGCCCGAGGCGCCGGTCGCGGCGAAGCAGAGCCAGTTGTCGTGCAAGGTGACCGTACGGGCCCACACCTTGATCTGGTAGGGGTTCGCGCAGTCCGTCACCGTGATGCGTCCGTCGCCGCGGACCACGGTGGCGCCGGTCTCCGCCAGGATCTGCGCGGCGCCGGGATAGGCGCCGTCCTCGGCGGCGCTCGGCGCCCCGGTGTTCGCGGCGCCCGCCGCCACCGCGGCGGTGGGGAAGCCCTGCAGAACGGCGACGGTCGTGCCGACCGCGGCCAGCAGACCCATGAGTTGTCGTCGGTGGAACATGTGTCAGGAATCCCCTGTTTCCGTCGGTGGATGTCATCGAGGTCATGGCGGCGGCCGTGCAGGACCGAACAGGCCGCATTCTGCCGGGTCGAGCCGAGGAAACGGCTGACGGCATGCCGAAGGGTGAATTGTGCTGAACGCACCGCGCTCCAAGGAATGCCGGAGAAATGCCGGCGGAGCGCGGTGGAATCACCGCTGCAAGAGCGGGTTCACCCCCCCTGGGGCGTGAATCTGAGAAAGCGTGGCCCCGGGTGCTCAGGCCGAATGATGCGGGGATCCGGACGCCCGCGCGCTCCGGCCGGTGCGACGGCCCTGCGCTGCGGCACCGACGGATTCGTCGGCCGTCCGGCCTGCTGTGGTCCGGCGTATCGCGGCAGACCTCATGAGCACCTCCAGCATGCTGCTCCCCCTTGCCGCTCTGCTGTGCGGGCCGACACCGGTGCCGGTGCGCGCCCCGGCTGATCATTTCAGCGCTGTCGGTCCGGCACAAGGAGGGAAATGGATCGTTTGCTCGACAAGTGGGCGACTTGTCCGGTGAATTCCCGATCGGCCGGCCATGTCAGTGAATGGACTGCTTGGTTCGTTATACATGGATTCCCACCTGCGCCAAGAATTCGGGCCATTGGTCCGCAGACTGGCGGACCATCCGTTTTGGGTCGGGTTTCGCCCGCCAAAACCGGTCACCGGGTGTGCCGGATGCGCCAGTCCGCCGTCGGCGGTCCGAAATCGGTGGAGGATTGTCATCGGAAATTCGGGCGTCGGCGGACTATGCTCTGACGGCTCGCGTACGAGCGGCGGCCCGGCCCGGAACCCCGAGAAGGATCCGTCCGCGGAGAAGTGATTCCCGCCGGACGGTTGTCGGCGGATGTCCGCGGGCCCGAAGCGAAATGAATCGAATGCGATGGGGGGACCAGTGGGTTCGGAACGGAGACATCCACAACGTCGGGGCCGTCGGGCCCGATGCGCCCTGTACCGGGGACTGCTGCCGCTGGTGATGCTCGGTCCACTGGTCGCGGCCGTGCCCAGCACGGCGGACGAGCTGCCGGCGCCGCCGCTGTCGGACCGGGGGAAGGTCGTGGCGGCCTGGTGGGCCGGCGGCCCCGCCGTGCGGGCCGTGGCAGAGGAGGCCCTGACCGGTGACGACGCCCGGATCCAGGCCTTCCTGAGCACCGATCGCGCGGTCGCCGCGGGCAAGGACGCGCGGCAGACGGCGCTGCAGCTCGTCGCGGTCGGGGGCCGCGGTCTGCGCCAGGCGGCGGAGCGCGCGCTCGCGGGCACGCCGCAGGAGCTGGACGCCTTCGTGGCGACGGGCTGGAAGACGCCCCTGGAGCAGGACCTCCGGGTGCTGGCCGCCAAGTCCGTGGAAGCCGGCGGGCGGGGGGTCCAGGGCGCCGGCAACGCCGCCCTGAACGGGACCATCGACGACGTACGGCGGTTCCTGACGAAGGACCAGTTCGTCCAGCGGGACGCGGACGACCGCGTACGCGTCGCGCAGCTGGAGGCGGTCGGCGGTCCGGCCACCCGGCAGGCCGCGTCGCTCGCCCTCAACGGCTCCATCGAGGACGTCCGGGAGTTCCTGTCCGTCGGCCAGTTCATCGCCCGGGCCCGGGACGAGGAGCACGCCGGCATCGAGCAGCTCGCGAAGCAGGCCAAGGAGGCCGGCGCGCAGGCGTCCCGCGAGACCGAGGCGGCCAAGGACGCCTCCGAGCGCGCGGTTTCGGCCGCCCGGCTGGCGAAGGAGGCGGCCGAGACCGCCGCCGCCGAGACCGCCGCGGCCCAGGGTGACTCGATCAGGGCCGCCGCCGCGGCGGCCCGCGCGGCCGACGCGAGCCGCCGGGCGGCCGACGCCGCGAAGGCCGCGATCTCCGCCTCCCGGGCGGCGAACAACGCCGCCCGCCTCGCGGCGAACGCCGCCTCCCAGGCCGCGAACGCCGCCTCCGGAGCCGCGCGGGCGGCGACCGACGCCCGCAACGCGGCCGCGCTCGCCGCCACCGACGTCCACCAGGGCGAGGCCGCCCGCAAGGCGGCCGAGGCCGCCCGGACCGCGGCGAAGCTGGCCTGCGACGTCGCGGACGCCGCGGCCCAGGCGGGCACGGCCGCCGCGGCCGCCGGCCAGGCGGCCAAGGCCGCCCAGAGCGCGAGCAGCAACATGGAGGCGGCGGCCGCCGCGGCCGAGCAGGCGGGTTCGCTCGCCGGCCAGTCCTCCGCGTCGTCGGCGGAGGCCAAGCAGGCCGCCGACACCGCCCGTCGCAACGCCCGCGAGGCGACCCGCTCCGCGAACGCCGCCTCGGCGCTCGCCAACGAGTCGGCCACCGCCGCCACCCAGGCCCACGACGCGGCCTACGCGGCGGCCGGCCACGCGAACAACGCCGCGACCGCCGCCGACAACGCGGCCGCCCACGCCGGCGAGGCCGCCCAGGCCGCGCAGCAGTCCACGGCCCACGCCGCCGCCGCCCAGCAGGCCGCCGACGCCTCCTCGGCGGCGGTCGCCCAGGCGAAGACCGTGGAGGCCCTGGCCCGCCGCAGCGAGCAGGAGGAGGTCACCGCCCGCACCACCGCGGCCGTCGAACAGGCCCGGGACCTGCGCGCCACCGACGACCTCGCCAAGGCCGGCACCGCCCGGGCCGCCGACGAGGCCGGGAAGCTCGCGACGGAGGCCACCCGCCTCGCCGCCGAAGCGTCGCAGCCCGGCACCGACACCGCCGTGGTGGTCGCCGACGGCCGCCGGATGGCCCTCACCGCGATGAAGATCCGGGGCCCCTGGAGCCGTGACGCCGCCCAGACCGCACTCGCCGGCTCCCCGCAGGACGTGATCGACTACGTCCGCACCGGCTGGCAGGCCTCCGCCGCCCGGGACGAACGGGCCCACCTGTTCCACCTCGCCTACGACACGCGGGTCACGGCGCTGCGGACGGCCGCGCTGGACGCCCTGAAGGGCGACAGCGCCGGTGTCCACGCGTTCCTGGAGACCGGGAAGGACCAGGCGGCCGCGGCCGACTACCGGGTCCAGATCGCGAGGATCGCCGAAGCGGGCGGCCGCGGCGTCAAGGACGCGGCGAACACCGCCCTCAACGCGGGCACGGTCGGTGCTCTGGTCACCTTCCTGACCACCACCCAGTACACGGCGCAGGAGGCCGACGACCGCGTTCGCGCCGCCCAGCTCGCCGAGGCCGGAGGCCCCGAGGTCAAGCTCGCCTCCGAGGTGGCGCTCGCCGGACCGGCCGCCGACCTGCGCGCCTTCGTCCGGGTCGGCCAGTACCGGGCACAGCGCCGCGACGACCTGACCACCGCCCACGTCGCCCAGATCCAGAACCTGATCGCCGGAGCCGACCGGGTGGCCGCCCTCGCCCAGCAGAACGCCGCACTCGCGGGCCGGACCGCGGCGCTCGCCCGGCAGGCCGCCGCCGAGGCCGCCAACTACGCCGACCAGGCGCAGAGGTCCGCCGACGCCGCCGAGGGGTTCGCGAAGCAGGCGGCCGGCTCCGCCAAGGCGGCCGACGACTCGGCAGCCCGCGCGGCGCAGTCGGCCCGCACCGCCCGCCAGGCGAGCGCCGACGCCAACCGCGCCGCCACCCGGGCGGTCGTCTCCGCCACGCGCGCGCAGCTCTCCGCGAACGCCGCCCAGGGCTCGGCCTCGGAGGCCCGGACGGCCTCGGAGCAGGCGAAGGCCTCCGCCCTCGCCGCCGGGCAGAACTCCGCCGCCGCGGACGTCGCCGCCAAGGACGCCTTCGCCGCGACCGTGGCCAAGCAGGCGGCGAAGGAAGCCCAGTGGCAGAAGATCGTCGAGCAGTGGCGCAAGGACAACGCCGCCCAGGACCAGGGCTCCGACGACTCCTGGCTGCCCGACTGGCTGGAGGACCCGCTGCGGACCGCGGCCAACTACACCGTGTCCGTGGTGACCAACCCCGACGTCTGGATCGGCGCCGGTGAGACCGCGCTCGGCATCGTCATGGTGCAGGCCGGCGCCGCCGGTGACTTCGCCGGCGGTGCGGTGTGCCTCACCGGCGTGGGCTGCCTCGCGGGGGCGCCCGCCATCGCGTTGAGCACCACCGCCGTGGTGGGCGGCGCCTACACGGCGACCGACGGCGTGCGCCGTTTCGGAGAGGGCATGGAGACGGCCCTCAGCGACGCCAGCGCGTCCACCGGCCGGACCTCGGCCGGCAGCGGCAACGAGCAGCGGGCGATGGACCTGGTGAAGGAGTACCCCCAGTACGGCAACCAGCTCCCGACCGTCATGAAGGACCCGCGCTGGCCCGCCGAGGACGGCTGGGTGAAGATGGAGCAGACCGTCGACGGCGTGGAGGTCCACTACGTGTACAACAGGCGGACCTTCGAGGCCCAGGACTACAAGTTCAAGGACCGTTTTGATGAGCCACTCGATCCTTCCTGAAGGCACCCGGGTCAGGGTGGTCCAGGACCCGGAGTGGGACGGCCCGTGGCAGGGGGAGTTCGACGGGACGGTCCAGTACGTCCCGAGCCCCCCGGAACCGGTGCGCCATGCGTCGGCCCGCCCCGGCGAACTGGCCTACTGGGTCCGGTTCGACGAGCCGCAGCGTGACGCGGACGGCGACGGCCCGTACGACAAGGCGCACCTCTGGGACCGCTACCTGAGGCCGCTCGCCGGGCGGTTGCCCGACGACCGGGCGACGGGCTCCGGGCCGGCCTAGGCTCCGACCGCGTTGCCGGGCACACCACAGGAACCGCCGAACCCCGCCCGCCCGTCCTGTCCACGGGGGCCACCGCAGACTCGACGTCCCCCGTCAACTCTTCCCCGCCGAGGTCCGAGGAGATCCATGGCCGACACCGTCAACTCACTGGCCGCCCGCCTTCACGAGGTGCTGGTGGAGTTCCTGACCAAGGGGCCCGCCGCGGTCGGCACCAGGGGCTTCCACGACCTCGTCGCGCGCGCCACGGCGCTCGGCCCCGAAGGCATGTGGCTCGCGGCCGCGGGCCGGGCGAGCCTCGGCGGGCTGGCGTGTGCGCAGGGGGACGCGGAGCTGACCCTGCTCCACCTGGAGGCCGCGGTGTCGGGCGGCTACAACGACTGCGTGGCGCTCCATCTGCCGCTCATGCGCCCGCTGCACCGGGATCCCCGGTTCCAGGCCCTGTACCGGCGGATCCGCGTCACCCAGGCCGACCTCGACGAGTTCCTCTGGCTGCACCGGGAGATCCACATCGCGATCAGGGACGCCCAGCAGGCGACCGTCGACAACATAGGCCGCTACGACAGCGGGGTGTCCCTGCTCCCGCAGGCCCCCATGCCGACCCGCGAACCGAACACCCTCGGCGTCCTGATCACCCGCATCGAACTCGCGGCCACCCAGACCGCACTCCAGCAGGCGGCCATCAAGGCGGAGTTCCAGCGCAGCGCCGGCAACACCAGCCTCAGCCTGATCGACGACACCTGGGACTACGGCCACGCCAGGCGCGACGCCTGGCACGCAGACGTCCTGGACACCCAGCGGCAGCGGGCCGCCGAGGCCCGGGCCTTCGTCGAACGGCCCGGCGCCGACACCACGCTCGCCCCCTGCCCGCCGCTGGGCTCGATCGCCTACCCGGGCTGATCCGCCGCCGGGTGAGGGCCCGGTCCTCAGATCGCGGTCAGACAGTCCTCGTCGAGGCCGTCGAGGACGAACCCGTTCTCGAAGCGCACCCGGTACCGGGGCCGGGCGCCGGCTCCGGTGTCGAACGCACCCTGCCGGATGATCTGCTGACGGAGGCCGTCGACCACGTGGGCCGTGAAGCCCGTGAACTGGCTGCCGCGGACCTGCTGGTCGAACTCCGCGAGTGCTGCCTGGGTCGCACCTCCGCCTCCGTTCGCGACGCCCGTGACGATGCCGACCAGGCCCTCGGCCAGGAACAGCGCGCCCGGGGAACCGGCCCCGGCGGCCGAGCCGCCCGCGGTGACCTGAACTTCCCGGGTCAACCTCACGTTCGCGCCGGCGCTGTACGGCATGGCGGTCCCCCTCTTCGTTCGATCTTGGCCTTGACGAGCGTAACCGAGACGCCCGTCGGGGTCATGGGCTCCCGGCGGGCGGCCGCGCGATCGCTTGACCTCAAGCGGGGTTGATCCCGCAGGCTCGGGGTGTCTGACACACCGACAAGGGGCAGGCACCATGCGCGCCGTACAGGTACACCGCTTCGGAGGGCCGGAGGAACTGGTGGTGGGGGAGGTCCCGGATCCGGCGGCCGGCCCGGGGAGTGGGTCCTGGTGGAGGCCGCGGCCGGTGGGGTGGGCAGCCTCCTCGTCCAACTCGCCCGCGCCGCAGGGGCTAGGGTGATTGGCGCCGTCGGGGCCGCGGCCGGCGCGGGTGGTGGAAGCGGGCTCGGCCTCGTCGCGGGTAAGGCCGAGCCGCAGCTCCAGGGCCGGTGGCGAACGCGGCCGCGCCGGACGTCGTACTCGGCTCGTGGGTCCTGCGTCGGACCGACGATCCGCTCGTTGCCGGAGATGGCGCCTTCGGGCGTCGGCGTCAGGCGCTGAAAACGTCCAGGGACAGGCGCTTGGCGCGGTCCAAATCGTTAACGTCGCCGAAGAGTTGGTAGCGGGTGTTGGCGGCGCGCAGGTAGGCGTCGATGCGGAAGGCGTCGTCGGCCGGGAGGCGGCTGCCGGCGGCGGACAGTTCGGACTCCAGCAGGTGCAGCCACTCGCGGACGAGGTCGCGGACCGCGTCGGCGACGGGGCCTTTGCGACGGCCGTATTCGACCGAGGTCGTGGTGATGAAGCACCCGCCGGGGAAGACGTCGTCGCGCAGGTAGGCGACCCAGTTGTCGAGCAGGGCGCAGAGCCGGGGCCGCCCCGGGGCGGCGGGCCACGACGGCTCGACGACGTGCCGCAGGTACAGGGTGCGGGCCTCGGCGACGGCGGCGATCTGGATGGCTTCCCGGTTGGGGAAGACCGTGAGGATGCCGCTTTTGCTGTGCCCGGTCCGGGCGGCGAGCGCGCCGACGGTGATGGCGTCCAGCCCGTGCACGGTCGCGGACATGGCCGCCTGCCGGGCGACTTCGTGCCGTGTCCGGTCGCCGCGGGCGCGGCGGCCGTCGGCGCGCGGCGCGGGGGAGTCCGCAGCGGAGTCGGGGGTGTCGGGGGCCATGCGCCCATGGTAAGCGATCGATCGGTCGTATAGTGTGCCGCAATAATGACGACCGGTCGATCGCATAGTGGGGGCGCAGATCATGGGTGTCGACGGTGGCGCCGAGCTGGACGGCTTCGTGAAACGCGTGCTCTCGCTGTCCGGGAGCGAGAAGACCGTCCACGTGGCCGGGAGCGGGCCTGCGGTGGTCGTGATGCCTGAAATGCCGGGTATCAGCCCCGACGTCGTGCGCTTCGCCGGGTGGGTGCGCGATGCGGGGTTCACCGTCTACGTGCCCTCGCTCTTCGGTGTCGACGGGGCGTATCCCACCGTCGAGCTCGCCGAGCCGATCCTCAAACGGGCGTGCGTCAGTGAGGAGTTCAGGGCGTTCGCGGGCGGTGGCACGAGTCCGGTGGCGGTGTGGCTGCGCGCGCTGGCCAGGACCGCGCACGACGAGTGCGGCGGACCGGGCGTCGGCGCGGTGGGGATGTGCTTCACCGGCAACTTCGCGCTGAGCATGACGCTGGAACCGGCCGTCATCGCCCCGGTCCTCGGCCAGCCCTCGTTGCCACTGGACGACCCGGCCGCCCTGGAGCTGTCGGCCGAGGACGAGGCCGCCATCCGCGAGCGGTTCGAGCGCGACGGGCTCACCGCGCTCGGCCTGCGCTTCGACACCGACAAATGGTGTACCGGCCAACGCTTCGCCGCCTACGCGCAGCTGCTCGGCGACCGCTTCGACGGCCGCGTCCTTCCCGGCGAGTACGCGAACCCCGAACCACCGCCGTTCTTCCGCGACCTGGTCCGGACTCCCCACAGCGTGCTCACCGCGCACCTCGTCGACGAGGAGGGCCACCCCACCGTGCGAGCCCGCGACGAAGTCCTCGCATTCCTGCGCGCCCGCCTGCTTCCCGACCGCACCACGGCCTGACGGCCGGAGCGGCTTGATCGCGCTACCATGCCGGCCGCAGTCCGCCGACGCTCGTCCAAGGCCAACCCGTACGTCGGATGCACTCGTCCCAACACCGGAGGTTCCATGCCCAAGGGCTACTGGGTCAGCGTCTACCCCGCCATTTCCGACCCTGGGACGCTGACCGCCTACAACAATCTGGCCGGTCCGGCCGTCCGGGCCGGGGGCGGACGCCTGCTGTCCCGGGACGGTCGAGTCGTCGCCCATGAAGCCGGGATCACGCAACGTGTCGTTCTGATCGAGTTCGACAGCTTTGAACAAGCCGTCGCGGCCTACGAGAGCGAGGCGTACCAGAAGGCGCTGGTGGCCCTCCCCGACGGCTTCGAGCGCGACTTCCGCATCGTCGAAGGAATCGACTGACCGCGGGCCGTGGCGGGTCAGGTCCCGGCGGGGGAGTCGGCGGTGACGATGTGGAGCGTGACGGCGGCGAAGAACGGCTCCGACGGTGCGCCTCACCGACCCGCGCTACGCCCTGTACACCTGGCGGCTCCGACGGCGGCTCCAGGGCGGCGAACTGCCCGGGCACATCGGGCTGATCATGGACGGCAACCGCCGCTGGGCGCGCCAACGGGGCATCGGCAACCCGGGCCTCGGCCACCAGTACGGTGCCGAGCACGTGGAGAAGGTACTCGCCTGGCCGCGCCGTACCCGAGGAGTCGAAGAGCGCCGAGGACACGCGCCACGGTGTGTCGCGCGACTCTATTCGGTCATCAGCGGCGTCACGGCCGAAGGCCCGGTGAACTCGGCGGCGAGGGCGTCCATGACCACCTCGTCGCAGATCCGCTCGAGCCAGTACCCGGCCTCCCGCAGCGCTCCGACGGTCCGGAACCCGGCCTGCTCGTAGGCTCGAACGGCCGGGCTGTTGGGCGCCAGCACCTTCAGCCAGACCATCCGAAGATCGGTGATGTGGAACGCGTAGTCCAGCACCAACCGGGTCGCCGCCGTCCCCAGCCCCCGCCCCCGCGCCTCCGGGGCCAGCATCACCACGTACTCGGCCGTGCGAACGGCGGGATCCGGCAGCAGCGTGGCGACGCCGACCGGCACGGCGCCGTCGCCCGCGAACTCGTAGACGGTGAACCGGATGTTGTCGCCGCGGAGTTGCCGTGCCATCCCCTCGGTACGCGCTTCCAAGGATTCGGGCTGTTGCCGCCCGTAACCGACCAGTACGGCAGGATCCTGCTCCCACCGCCAGTACGTCTCGACGAGGTCGGCGCGATACGGCCCGAGACCGCAGGTGTTGTCGCGAATCCAGATGATCGGCTCAGTTCCGGTGCTGATGGCGGGCTCCAATGACGAGGAGGGGTGTGTAGGCGAGCGTCGATGCCGGCTCGCCGACAGGTGCGCCGGCCTCAGTCTGCACCCACGCGTGCAGCCGCACGGGGTCTGCGGCGACGCCGTGGCACCACGTCACACCGAGTCGCTGGGCGGCCAGCAGGAGGACGGCAGCCGCCGACTCTTCAAGACAGGCCGTACGACCCGGTGAACACCACCACGACTTCGCGGTCCTCCGGGTCCGTGTTCTGTTGCTCGCTCATGAGTGCCTCCTTGAGAAACGAGGTGGGATTCCCCGGGGCCGCCCTGCAGCGGTCCGGGTTCGACCGCCCGTGAAGGGGGTCATTCCTGCTCCGGCGCTCGGGGCAGGAAGCTGTGGGGTTGGTGTGAGGTGCCTGGGGCTCGGCGGGAGGTGTTCTCGGCGCCGGGTGTATCCGAGCGCCACGGCGGCGGGAGAGCCGACGGACGGCGGCGCGGAGTGAGCGATGGGGATGGGTCAGCACCTGGCGTCGGGTCAACGGCTGGGCAGGGAGTTCCACCTCTGCCCAGACCCTCTTGCCGTGGCCGGTCCGTTCGACGCCGTGGTTGAGGGCCAGGCGCTGGACCAGGAAAAAGCCACGGCCGGACTCCTCGTCCGGCGTGGCGGAACGAGCAGCCGGAAGGTCGGCCGAGCCGTCGTGAACCTCGATCAGCAGCCGCTTTCGAACCGGGTGGATGTGCAGGCCGACCGTCAGGGTCGTTCCGGTGCCGTGTTGGACCGCATTGGCCACGAGCTCCGAGGTGATCACTGCAAGGGCGTCCTTGGTGCAGTCGTCGAGGTGGACGCGCCAGTCGGCCACCTGGGCCTGGATCCATCGTCTCGATCGAGGAACGGCGATGGGAGTGCGAAGTACGGCGACCGATGAGCTGTGGGTGGGCATGGGGGAAACCCTTCGGTTCATGAGCAAAAGAGGGGTGTGAGCCGCGTCGGACCAGTGTCAGTAGCCGCTTGCGCCGGGAGGCGACCCGGGCTTGCCGGCCTGACGTACAGTCAACATGTGGGCACTGGCTGTGAGTGTGGTTGGCGGCCCGTTGCCGATTGAAACCCTTGAAACCCGACCCGGGAGGCGAGGCGCATGGCGCGTGGGCGGACGGCGAATCAGAAGCTGGCACACTTGCTCATGGAGTGCCGGTGGAAAAGCAACGGCGAGTTCGCCCGGTCGGTCAATCGGGTCGGAACCGAAGCCGGGTTCAGGCTCAGGTACGACGAGTCGGCCGTCTCCCATTGGCTCGCCGGAACCCGTCCCATGGCGAAGTACCGTCAAGTGGTCGTGGAGGTCCTGAGCCGGCGCCTCGGGAGGGTTGTCACCGCATTCGAGGCCGGTTTCGTGGATCAGCCTGATGAGCAGGAGCAATCCGTAGACGTGATGAAAGGGCTACTTGGTCTGGGGAGCGCTGATATGGATCCATCGCGCCGAGGCGTCCTCGCGGCCGGCCTCTACTCGGTCGCGCTGGCCGTTCCCGGGTGGCCGGATGTGGTGGGCCGGTTCGAAAGGCTGAGGGCCGATCCGCACAGCAGGATCGGGATGGGCGAGGTCGAGTCCGTCGTGGCGATGACGGAGCGGATCAGCGAGATTGACGACCAGTTCGGCGGGCGGACCGCACGGCCGATGGCGGCCGCGTTCATGGTCAACAACATCGTCCCGTATCTTCGCGCCACCGCCTCGGATGGAGTGCGCAAGGCGATGCTCTCCGCGGCGGCCGATCATCTCTATCTCACGGGATACATGGCCGTGGACGAGCGCTTGGACGCGCTCGGGCAGCACTACTACACCAAGGCGCTGGAACTTGCGCTCGCAGCGGGAGATCATCTCACCTACTGCACCACGCTGCGGGGCATGAGCGTGCAGGCCGTCGACCTCGGTCACGGTTCGCAGGCGGTGAGGCTCGCGGAAGCCGCGTCGAGCGCGTCTCCGCAGGCTGGGCCACGGATGCGTGCGTTTCTGGCGGGTCAGCAGGCGCATGCCCTCGCCCGGACCGGCGACCGTGCCGGGGCGCTGGCGATGCTGCGTGCGGCCGAAACCGCGATGGAGCAGGCCGAGTCCAGGGCCAAGGCCCACGGCTCGTACGATCCCGCGTCGCTCGCCTATCACGTGGCTCAGGTGAACCACGAACTGGGTGACCGGGAAGGCGCGATCAGGGCGCTGCAGCGTTCGGAGCGGATCAGGCCTGCCGTGTATCGGCGGGCCCGGGTTCGCCATCGGGCGATGCTTGCCGAGTGGCAAGTCGAAGTCGGCCGGCTCGAAGAGGGCGTCCGGAACTGGCACTTGGCCCTGGATGACTACTCGCAGGTGCGGTCGGGGCGGGCGGATGACCGGTTCAGGGCGATGATCGCTGCGACCGGGCCGCACGGCCGGAATATGCGGGTGCGTGAACTGCTGGAGCGGGCCCGGCCGATGGGGCCGGGGCGGGTGGGCTGAATCAGCGGAGCAGGGCGGTGAGTTCGGCGTCGAAGAGGACCTCGGGGTCGAACCGCATGCCGGTGAAGTGGCCGGCGAGTTCGAGGGACAGGACGCCGTGGAGGCGGGTCCAGAAGGTCAGGAAGAGGGCGAGGGCCTCGGGTGGGGCGGGGTGGTCGGCGGCCCAGGTGCGGTGGTCGGCGAGGTGGGTGCCGAGGGGGGAGGCGGGGGCGGCAGGGGGGAGGGCGGCGGTGCAGGCGTCCAGGAGGGTGGTGGCGATCTCCTGGGAGATGGCGGTGGTGTCCTCGGGGGCCGCGTAGCCCGGGACCGGGGTGCCGTAGACCAGGAGGTAGCGCTGGGGGTCGGCGAGGGCCCAGCCGCGCAGGGTGCGGGCGAGGGCGGCCAGGTCGGCGCCCTCGGCGGCGGCTGCGGCGAGGGTGTCGGCGAGGCTGCGGTAGGCCTCGCGGACGAGTTCGGTGATCAGCTCGTCGCGGCTGGCGAAGTAGCGGTAGAGGGCCGGGCCGCTCATGCCCATCTGCTTGGCGATCGCGTTGAGCGAGAGTGCGGAGGCGCCGGCGGTGGCGATCTGCTCCCAGGCGCGTTCCATGACCTCGGCGCGGACCTGGGTGCGGTAGCGCTCGCGGGGGGTGGTGGAGTCTGCCTTGGCCATGGTTAGAAGGTATCACGGACGCTATTGACTGTTGGAGCGATGAGGAGTTAGAACTTGTAACGGAAGTGATGGGCACTAGGGAAGGAAATGCCGTGATGGGGATTCGAGCCGCTGTGATCACCGCTCCGCTGGTCGCCGCGCTGCTGTTCGGTGCCGCGGCGCCGTCCGGGGCGCAGCCCGCGAAGAGGCTCGGCTGCCGGGGCGCAGGCGTCGACCCGGCCGCGCAGGTCCGGTACCGGACGGAAGCCGTGATCGACGCTCCGCTGGAGGTGGTCTGGAGGCTGCAGACGGACGTGGACCGCTGGCCGTCCTGGCAGCGGGCGGTCACCGGCGCCGAGCGCCTCGACCACGGCCGCTTCCGAGCCGGGTCGGCGTTCCACTGGACCACCCCGGTGCCGCCCGGGACCGGGATCCCGGCCACCGGCCTGGACATCACCTCGACCGTGCGTCAGCTCAAGCAGGGCTCGTGCATCCGCTGGACCGGTCCGGCGGTCGGGGAGGGGGTGCACATCGACGGTGTGCACGTCTGGACCTTCAGCAGGGTCGCGGGCGGGGTGAAGGTGAGCACCGAGGAGACCCACACCGGGCCGCAGGTCGACGCCAACGTGCCGATGGCGACCGCGATCCTCACGGCGGGCCTGGAGGGGTGGCTGACCGACCTCAAGACCGCCGCCGAGGCGCAGGCGTCCGTCCGGACGCCTGCGCCCCGGCCTTGATCAGCCGTCCAGCCGGTCGGCGGCCTCGTCCTCGCTGAGCGCCTCGATCTCCGCGATGAGCAGCTCCTCGACCCGCGCGGCGAGCGCGGCGGCCGTGGAGAGCTCGAAGGCGTCGCGGATCGGGACGTCCAGGCCGACCCCCGCGCGGATCCGGGCGACGACCCGGGTGACCAGCAGCGAGTCCCCGCCGAGCTCGAAGAAGTCGTCGAGGACGCCGACCCGCGGCACCCCCAGGACCTCCTGCCACAGCTGGGTGACCAGCTGCTCGGCGTCGGTCCGCGGCGCCACGTACCGGCCGGCGGCGGCCGGGGCCGGCTCGGGGAGGGCGGCGGTGTCGAGCTTGCCGTTGAGGGTCAGCGGCAGGGTGTCCAGGAGGACCACCGTGTCCGGCACCAGGTAGGCGGGCAGCCGGACGGCGAGGTGCTCGCGCAGGACGCCCGGGTCCGGCTCGGCGCCGGGGGCCGGGACGGCGTACGCGACCAGCCGGCGGCCGCCGAGCACGACGGCGGCCGCGCGCAGCACGTCCGGACGGCCGGTCAGGGCGGCCTCGATCTCGGCCGGTTCGATCCGGTAGCCGCGCAGCTTGATCTGCTCGTCGGTGCGGCCGAGGTAGTCGAGGGTCCCGTCGGTGCGCCAGCGGGCCCGGTCACCGGTGCGGTACAGCGTTCCGCCCGCGAACGGGTCCTCGGCGAACGCGGCGGCCGTCAGGTCGGGGCGGCCCAGGTAGCCCCGGGCCAGGCCGGTGCCGCCGATGGACAGCTCGCCCTCCGAGCCGCGCGGCAGCAGGGCGCCGCGCTCGTCCAGCACGTACAGCCGCACGCCCGGCAGCGGGCGGCCGAGCGGCGGGCGGCGCCCGGCGTCCGGGGCACCGAGGTCGGCGGCGGTGACGATGACGGTGGCCTCGGTCGGGCCGTAGGTGTTGACCAGCCGCACCGTGTCGCCGTGCCGCTCCCGCCAGCGGGCGACGGCGTCGGCGCGGGCCTCGGAGCCGCCGAGCACCACCAGCCGCAGCGCGGTCGGCCACGGGGTGCGCCCGTCGTGCGAGACCAGCTCCTCCCAGTAGGCGGTCGGCAGGTCGAGCACGGTGACCGACGGGCCGTGCGGGCCGCGCAGCAGCTCGGGCAGGGTCCGGCCGCCGCCGGGGAGCAGGACGACGCAGGCGCCGGCGGCGAGGGCGGGCCACAGCTCCTCGGCGTGGGTGTCGAAGCCGATCGAGGCGAACTGGACGATCCGGTCCCCGGGGGCGAGGCGGTAGCCGTCGGGGCCGGCCATCCAGTCGACCCGGGCGGCCAGGGCGGCGTGGTCGACGGCCACCGCCTTGGGGGTGCCGGTGGAGCCGGAGGTGTAGAGGACGTAGGCGAGGCCGGCCCGGTCCTCGGAGTCCACCGGGTCGGCGCCGGGCAGCACCCGCAGGCCCTCGCCGCCCTCGTCGGTCAGCAGCAGGACGGCGCCGGACTCGCGGACCATCAGCCGCCGCCGCTCCTCCGGGTGGGCCGGGTCGAGCGGCAGGTAGCCCGCGCCGGCCTTCCAGATCGCCAGCAGGGCCGTCACCAGTTCGAAGGAGGGCGCCAACCGGACGGCGACCAGCTGTCCGGCGACCGGGCCGAGCCGCTCGGCCAGTTCGGTCGAGCGGTGGTCCAGCTCGGCGTAGGACAGGGCCAGGCCGTCGCACTCCAGCGCCGGGGCGTCCGGGGCGGCGGCGGCCCGTTCGGCGAAGCGGGCGAGGACGGGGCGGACCGTGGGCGGCACGTCGGGACCGGCGCCGAGGGCGAGCAGCTCGGCGCGCTCCTCCGCCCCGATCAGCCAGTCGCCGTGCAGCGGCACCGCGGCGTCCTCGACGGCGGCGGCCAGCAGCGCCCGGCAGCGGGTGCCGAGCGCGGCCACCGTCGCCGGGTCGAGGACCTCCCGGTCGAACGAGAACGAGAGCGTCAGCCCGCCGTCCGGGGTGCGCCAGCTGTCCAGCAGCAGATCGGTCTTGGCCCGCTCGAAGCCGGAGTCCATGGAGGCGGTGCGCACCCCGGAGGGCAGCGGCGCGCCGCCCTCCTCCCCGGTCAGGTCGTACTGGCTCTGGTGGACGAACACCGCCTGGTAGAGCGGCGCCGCGCCGGCCTCGGCGGGCAGGTCCAGATGGGCGGCGAGCCGCTCCAGCGGGACGTCCTGGTGGCTCAGCGCGCCCAGGGTGGCGGTGCGGACGCGGTGCAGCACGGTGCGGAAGCCGGGCTCGCCGGTGAGGTCGGCGCGGAGCACGCCGGTGCGGGCGAAGTAGCCGATCAGCTCCTCCTGCACCGCCTCGGTGCGGCCCGCCAGCGGGGTGCCGACCACGAAGTCGGTGCTGCCGGTCCAGCGGGCCAGCACGCACTGGTAGGCGGCGAGCAGCACCATGAACGGGGTGCAGCGCTCGCGCCGGGCCAGCGCGTCCAGCGCCGCCGTCAGCTCCGGGTCCAGCGCCACCGCGGCGAAGCCCGCGGGGTGCTGCGGCTCGGCCGGGCGGGGGTGGTCCAGCGGCAGCCGCAGCCGGCCGGTGCCGGCCAGCTTCTCCGCCCAGTAGCGGAACGCCGTCTCGGTGCCGCCCGCCGCCGCGCGCTCCTGCTCGGCGCGTGCGACGTCGCCGTACCGCAGGGCGAGCGGCGCGAGGCCGGCCGGGGCCTCGCCGAGCGCCTCCCGGTACAGCGCGAGCAGCTCGCGCCAGAGGATCTTGAACGACCAGCCGTCCGAGACGATGTGGTGGACGACCAGCATGAGCGCGTGCTCGTCCGGGCCGGAGGAGACCAGGACGGCGCGCAGCGGCGGGCGTCCGGCGAGGTCGAAGGGCGTGTTGACGGTGGGCCGGCAGGCCTCGGTGAAGTCCTGTTCGCCCGCGCCGGGGGCGAGTGCGACCAGGTCGAGCGGGACGGGCGCGGGCGGCTCGACCAGCTGGACGGGCGCCTCGCCGTCCAGGGCGAAGCGGGTGCGCAGCGGTTCGTGCCGGGCCGTCACCCGGTCCAGCGCGGTGCGCAGCGCGGCGACGTCCAGCGGGCCGCTCCAGCGGCGGCTCAGGTACATGTTGAAGCCGGGGTCGGCGGGGTGGAGCTGCTGGAGGAACCAGAGCCGGCGCTGTTCCTCGGTGAGCGGGTGGACGGCCTCGGCGGGGCGGGCGCCGGCGAGGATCCGGTCGGTGGTGGTCATCGGACGGCGGCCTCGGTTCCGGTACGGCGCGCGGGTGCGGCGGAGGGTTCGGCGGACACGGCGGCCTCGGCTTCGGCTTCGGCGGACGTGGCGGGGAGGGAGTCGGACGGGGGCACGGTCCCGGCGCGGGCCGAGAGGGTGGCCAGGCCGACCAGGTCGTCGGGCTCGGCGTCGGGGACGTCGCGGTCGAAGTGGCGCAGTGCCGGGACGGCCAGGCAGACTGCCACGAGCAGCGCCATGGCGAGGCCGAACAGCAGGTAGAGCAGACCGATGCCGCGGCCCTCGCCGGTGCCGATCAGACGGCCGACGGTGTCGGCCAGCGCGCCGTTCTCGTCGATCCACGGCTGGACCAGGCGCGGCCCGATCGGGGCGACGACGGCGAAACCGACCGGGAGGGTGGACCAGGCCACCATGGTGTTGACCGCGATCACCCGGCCGTGGAAGCGCAGCGGCACCTTGGTCTGCACGATGGTCGCGTAGACGCCGTTGACCAGACCCAGCGCGTACGCCATGCCGAACGCGCCGAGCGCCACCGGCCAGACGCTCGGGCGCAGGCCGGTCACCAGGCAGGCGGCGGCCAGGCCGAGGGTCGAGAACAGCACGCCGCGCAGCCGCAGCCGGCGCGGCCCGCCCCAGACCAGCAGGGTCAGACCGCCGAGCACGGCGCCGAGCCCGGCCGCGACCGAGACCCAGCCGGCGGCCGCGAGCGGGGCGAAGGAGAGCACCAGCGGGGTGGTGAGCAGGAACAGCGGGGACAGGAAGATATTGAGCACCGCGAAGAACAGCAGCATGGCCCGGAAGTGCCGGCTGCCGAGCGCCCGCCGGAACCCGGCCCGGATCTCGGCGGTGACGCTCTCGCGGCGCCGCGCGGCCATCACGTCGGGGAAGCGCACGGCCAGGGTGACGCCGGTGGCGACCACGTAGCTGGCGACGTCCATCACGAGGATGCCGCCGAGGCCGATCGCCGACAGCAGACCGACCGCGAACAGCGGGACCAGGAACTGGGCGAGGCCGAAGGCCATCTGCACGACGCCGTTGGCGCGGCCGAGGAAGCGCTTGGGGACGAGCTGCGGCACGGCCGAGTTCCAGGCCAGCCGTTGGAAGGTGAGTGCCGTCGACAGCAGCGCGATCAGCACGTACGCGTGCCAGACCTCCAGGGAGTCGGTGAGGTAGAGCAGCAGCATCACGGCCTGGGTGAGGCCCGCCGCGACGTCGCCGTACAGCATGATCCGGCGCCGGTCGCCGCGGTCCACCAGGGCGCCCGCGAGCGGCGCGGTGAGGATGCCGGGGACGAGGCCGCAGGCGGCCAGCAGGCCGAACTGGGCGAGCGAGCCGGTGGTGAGGTAGATCCACACCGGCAGGGCGAACTCGGTGAGCGCCGAGCCGATCATCGAGATCTGCTGGCCGGCGGCGACGCCGAGGAAGCGGCGCATGGTCGGGCGCACCGCGGTGGACGCGGCGGCGGGGGCCTGCGAGGCGTCGCGGGACACCCCGGCCAGCCACCAGGTGGCGCCCTCGGTGCGCCGGTGCCGGTCCTCCTCGCCGTCGGCCACCGAGCGGTGCACCGTGGTGACGATCTCGGCGAGTTCGGCGGCCCGGTACTTGAGGTAGAAGTGGCCCGCCTCGTCGAGCACCACCACACCGGTGGTGTCGCTGAGCCGGTGCCACTCGTGGTACCGCTCCTCGTAGAACTCGGTGGCCGGGTCCCGGTCGCCGCAGACCGCGTAGACCGGGGCCTTGATCCGGCCGTCCTCGCTCTCGAACAGCCGGGTGAAGTACTGCTCGGCCTCCCGGGTGCCGGTCCGCCGGTTGGCGACCATCAGCCGCAGCTGCTCGGTGCCGACCTCGTCGGTCTCCAGGCCCGCCGCCGCCAGGGCGTTGATCATGCCCTGGTCGCTGCGCAGCTTGTCGGCGGTCCGGGCCCACCACTCGCCGACGGCGGCGCCGCGGCCGCGCGGGCGGGCGAACGGGAAGATGCCGCCGAGGTGGATCGCGTCGATCTCGCGGCCCGCGGCCTCGACCCGCCGGGCGATCTCGACGGCCAGCCGGACGCCGACCCCGCAGTGGCCGTACAGGACGATGCGGCCCTCGACGTTGTCGAGGATCTCCTGGGCGCAGCCGGCCGCGACCTCGTCGACGTCCATCGCCTCCTCGCCCAGCTCGTGGCCGGGGACGGCGAGCGAGTGCAGGGCCCAGTCGGCGGGCAGCGCGTCGGCGAGCGGCTTGTAGATGAGCGCGCTGCCGCCGCCGTACGGGGCGCAGACCAGGCTCGCGCCGACCTTGCGGCCGGGCGGGGTGAGCAGGTGCAGCAGGCTGCGCGGTCCGCGGTCGGCGTGCGGGTCGCTGACCAGGGCGGCCAGCCGGCGCACGGTGGGGTACTTGAAGAGGTCCATCACCCCGACCGGGGTGGGGAGTTCGGGGTACTGGCGGCGGAGCTTGGCGACCACCTGGGTGGCCAGCAGCGAGTGCCCGCCGAGTTCGAAGAAGTCGTCCAGGGCGCCGACCCGGGGCACGCCCAGCAGTTCGGCCCACAGGGCGGCGATGAACTCCTCGGCCTCGCCCTCGGGTTCGACGAACTCGCCGCTGGCGGCGGGTTCCTCGGGCTCGGGCAGGTTGCGCCGGTCGACCTTGCCGTGGGCCAGCAGCGGCAGCCGCTCCAGGACCACGAAGCGGGCCGGGACCATGTAGTCGGGCAGGACCTCGCCGAGGGTCTCGCGCAGTTCGGCCGCCGCCGGGGCCGGGCCGCCGCCCGGGTGCTCCAGGTAGGCGACCAGGGTCTGCCGCAGCCCCTCGCCGCGGGCCAGTACGACGGCCTGGGTGATGCCGGGCAGCGCGGTGAGGGCGGCCTCGACCTCGCCGGGCTCGACCCGGTAGCCGCGCACCTTGATCTGGTCGTCGGCCCGGCCCAGGTAGTCGAGCGTGCCGTCGGTGCGCCAGCGGGCCAGGTCGCCGGTGCGGTAGAGCCGGTCGCCGGCGGCGCCGAACGGGTCGTCGACGAAGCGCTCGGCGGTCAGGTCGGGGCGGCCGAGGTAGCCGCGGGCCAGCCGGTCGCCGCCCAGGTACAGCTCGCCCGTGACGCCCGGCGGCACCGGCTGCATCGCCTCGTCGAGGACGTGGCAGCGGGCGCCGGCGAGCGGGGTGCCGATCGGGGTGCTGCCGGGGCCGGCGGCCTCGGCGGTGACCTCGTGGACGGTCACGCCGACGGTGGCCTCGGTCGGGCCGTAGTGGTTGAAGACCGCGCAGCGGCCGAGGGCGGCGAGTTCGGCGGCCCACGGCCAGGCCGAGGCCTCGCCGCCGAGCACCAGCGCCCGGCGCGGCAGCAGCCGCTCCATCGGGGCGTCGGAGCCCAGCGCGGCCAGGTGGGAGGGCGTCATCTTGAGGTAGTCGAGCTCCAGGCGCTCGATCTGCTCGGCGAGTTCGGCGCCCGCGATGCGGCGCGGCAGCAGGTGGACCCGGCCGCCGGTGCTCAGTGCGAGGTAGAGCATGGTGATGCTGAAGTCGAAGGAGAGCGACTGCAGCAGCCCGTAGCCGGCGCCCGGTTCGATCCGCAGCCGCTCCCGCACCCCGGCCAGGTAGTTGAGGATCTGGCGGTGCTGGACGGCGACGCCCTTGGGGGTGCCGGTGGAGCCGGAGGTGTAGATCACGTAGGCCAGCTGCTCCGGCCCGGAGGCCTCCTCCAGCGGCCGCGGGTCGCGCGGTGCGGGGTCGGTGTCCAGCAGCAGCGCGGCGCCCTCGTAGCCGGGGAAGCGCTCGCGCAGCGCGGAGTCGGTGAGCAGCACCCGCACGTCCGCGTCGGCCACCAGGTGGGCGAGGCGGGCGGGCGGCTGCTCCGGGTCCAGCGGCAGGTAGGCGCCGCCGGCCTTCAGGACGGAGACCAGGGCGACGGCCAGGTCGGCCGACTGCTCCAGGCAGACCGCGACCCGGTCGTCCGGTCCGACGCCGAGCGCCCGCAGCCGGCGGGCGAGGCCGGTGGCGCGCTCGTCCAGCTCGCGGTAGTCGACGGTGCGGCCCTCGAACTCCAGGGCCGGGCGGTCCGGGTGGGCGCGCGCGGTGTCGGCGAGCAGGGCGGTGAGGGTGCGCGGGCCGTCGGCCGGGTCGGGCAGCGCCGGTCCGGCGGCCCACCGCTCCAGGACGTCCTGCCGCTCGCCGGGGGTGAGCAGCGGCAGCCGGGAGACCGGCCGCTCCGGGTCGGCCACCGCGGCCGCGACCAGCAGCTCGAAGCGCTCGACCAGCTGCCGCACGGTGGCGGCGTCGAACAGGTCGGTGCGGTAGGTGACCAGCCCGTACAGGCCGCCGTCGGACTTCTCCCGCAGGTAGAAGGCGAGGTCGGTGCGGGTGGTGGCGGCCTCGTGGCCGAAGCCCTCGGAGGCCGGTACGCCGGGGGCCTCGGGGGCGGTGGCGGCGCTGCGGTCGCCGTAGTTCTGGAAGGCGAGGCTGACCTGGAAGACGGCGGAGCGGCTGACGTCGCGCTCGATGTCGAGGTCGGCCACCATCTGCTCGAACGGCACCTCCTGGTGGGTGTACGCGTCGAGGGTGGTGCCGCGCACCCGGCCCACCAGCTCGGCGAAGCCGGGATCGCCCTCCAGCCGCGAGCGGATCGGCAGCATGTTGACGAACAGGCCGACCATGCCTTCGAGTTCGCGGTGCAGGCGGCCGGCGACGGCCGATCCGATCGCGAAGTCCCGCTGCCCGGCGTGCCGGCCGAGCAGCACCTGCAGCGCGGCCATCAGCACCATGTACCCGGAGGCGTTCGAGGCGCGCGCCAGGGCGGCGACGCCCCGGCCGAGTTCGGGGCTCCAGTGGAACTCGGCGGCGGCGCCGTCGAAGGTCACCACCGGCGGCCGGGGCCGGTCGGTGGGCAGTTCCAGGGCGGGGACGTCGCGCAGCTCCTCGCGCCAGTACCCGCGGGAGCCGGCCAGCGCCTCGCCGGCCAGCCGCTCGCGCTGCCAGCGGGCGTAGTCGCCGAACTGCACGGGCAGCTCCGCCAGCCCGTCCGGGGTGCCGTGCGCGTGCCGGGCGTAGAGCGCGTCGAGCTCGCGGTGCAGCAGGTCGAGCGACCAGCCGTCGCTGACGATGTGGTGCATGACCAGGGCGAGCACGTGCTCGTCCGGGGCGGTGCGCACCAGCAGGGCGCGCAGCAGCGGTCCGGCGGCGAGGTCGAAGGGCTCCGCCACCCGCGCGCCGAGCTCCCGGGCGGCCCGGGCGGCCGGGTCCGGGTCGTCCTCGGCGTCGACGAACTCGGCCGCGCACGGCGCCGGTTCGGCGATCCGGACCTGTGCGGTGCCGTCGGGCGTGGCGGGGAAGGACATCCGCAGCGCCTCGTGCCGGGCGAGCAGGTCGGTGAGGGCGGCGTCGAGCGCGGCGCGGTCGAGCGGGCCGCGCATCCGGCGGGCCGGGGCGAGGGTCCAGGCGGTGGAGCCGGGGGCGAACTGGTCCATGAACCAGAGCCGTTCCTGGCCGCTGGAGAGCGGAACCCCGGCGCCCGGGGGCCGGGCGGGGACGGTGTTCGCGGGGGTCGGTCCGGAGGCGTCCGCGGAGCCGGCCGCGGCGGCGCGCAGCCGCTGGGCGAGCAGCGCGCGCTTGGTCGCGGACAACCCGGCGGCGGGGTCCTGGAGGTCGGTCATCGGGTGTTCCATTCGGCGCACGTCAGGGCGGTGGGCACCGTGCCGTCGGGCGGGGTCGCCGCGAGGCCGGGCCGCCGCGGGGAAGGGGAGGCGAGGGCGCAGGGAGGGAGACGCGGGAGCAGGGAGACCGCGGGGCGCGGGGCGCGGGCGGCGCGGGGGTGTCCGCGCCGCCCGCGGGTCAGCGCAGTTCGCGGACGGCCGCGGCGATGCCGAGCGGGGTCGGGGTGGCGAAGAAGACGTCGAAGTCCAGCTCGACGCCGAGCAGGTCGCGGATCCTGGCGGTGATCTGGATGATCGTCAGGGAGTGTCCGCCGAGTTCGAAGAGGTCCTCCTCGGGGCCGAGGTCGGGCAGCCGCAGCACCTCGGACCAGATTCCGAGGACGGCGGTGAGCACCTCGTCCCGGTCCTGTGTGTCGACCGGTGCGGCGGCGGCCGTCTCGGCCGGCACCGGTGGGACGGGCAGCGCGCGCCGGTCCAGCTTGCCGTTGGGCGTCAGCGGCAGCCGGTCGAGGACCAGGAAGCGCTGCGGGACGGCGGCGCCGGGCAGCTTCTGCTGGAGGAAGGCGCGCAGCTCGGCGGGGGAGGGGGCGGCGCTCCCGGCGGCCGGGACGAGGTACCCGGCGACGAACGGCTCCTCGCCGTCCTCCTCCCGGTGCACCGCGGCGGCGGCCTCGGCGAGGGCCGGGTGGGCGAGCAGCGCGGACTCGATCTCGCCGAGCTCGATCCGGTGGCCGCGGATCTTGACCTGGTCGTCCAGCCGGCCGAGGAACTCCAGTTCGCCCTCGGGGGTCCAGGCGACCAGGTCGCCGGTGCGGTAGAGCCGGTCGCCGGACGCGCCGAAGGGGTCCTCGACGAAGCGCTCGGCGGTCAGCTCGGGCCGTCCGAGGTAGCCCTCGGCGAGGCCGTCGCCGCCCAGGTACAGCTCGCCCGGCACCCCGATCGGCAGCGGCCGGCGCCGGGCGTCCAGCACGTGGGCGCGGGTGTTGGCGATCGGCCGGCCGATCCGGACGGCCTCCGGGGCGGCCGGGAGTTCGGCGCAGGTGGACCAGATGGTGGTCTCGGTCGGCCCGTAGACGTTGAGCAGCCGGTCGGTGCCGGCCCGCAGCTGCCGGGCCAGCGGCAGCGGCAGGGCCTCGCCGCCGACCAGGCCGGTGAGCCCGGACGGCAGCGGCCCGGCGCCGAGCAGGACCCGCCAGCCGGAGGGGGTGGCCTGGACGTGGGTGACGCCCTCGCGCTCGACCAGGGCGCGCAGCCCGGGCCCGTCGACGGCCAGGCCGTCCGGGGCCAGCACCAGCCGCCCGCCGGTGGTCAGCGGCAGCAGCAGTTCGAGGGCGGAGATGTCGAAGGAGAGCGAGGTGAGGCCGAGCCAGACGTCCCGGGGGCCGGAGCCCAGCCGGTCGGCGAAGGCGGCGAGCAGGTTGACCAGCGCCCGGTGGCCGATCTCCACGCCCTTGGGGCGGCCGGTGGAGCCGGAGGTGTAGAGCACGTAGGCGAGCCGGCCGGGGGCGGCCCCGGCCGGGGCGGGCGCGTCCCCCGCCGCCGGGAGGCGGAGCACGGCCGGGGCGGCGGCGGCCACCTCGGGCGCCGGCTCGCGGTCGGCCAGCAGCAGGGCGGCGCCGGAGTCGGCGAGCACGAAGGCCAGCCGCTCGGCCGGGTAGCCCGGGTCCAGCGGCAGGTAGCCCGCGCCGACGGCGTGCACGGCGAGCAGCGCGGCCGGCAGGTCGGCGGTGCGGGCGAGGTGCAGGCCGACCAGGTCGTCGCGGCCGATGCCGGCCGCGGTCAGCGCGCCGGCGAGCCGCTCGGCGCGCTCCAGCAGCTCTCGGTAGGTCAGCCGCTGCTCGCCGGCGACCACGGCGGGCGCGTCCGGGGCGGCGGCGGCCTGCTCCCGGACCAGGTCGAGCACGGTCCGCTCGGCCGGGTAGGCGCGCGCGGTGTCGTTCCAGGCGGTGGTGACCAGGCGCTGCTCGGCGGCGTCGAGCAGCGGCAGGTCGCCCAGCGCCGTGCCGGGGTCGGCCGCGGCGGCCGCGAGCAGGGTGGCGAGGTGGCCGGCGATCCGCCGGGCGGCGGGCGCGGCGAGCACGGCCGGGTCGTACTGGAGGGAGAAGTCGATCGCCCCCGCGTCCTCGACGGCCTGCAGGTGCAGGGTGTTGCGGGCCGCGTGGTGGAAGACCGCCCAGTCGACCCGGGTCGCGCTGCCCGGGAAGGCCGGCTCGGCGGTGGTGCGGCGGCGGTAGCCGAAGGAGACCGGGGCGAGCCCGGCCCGGGGGGTGAGGCCGGGCACGGCGGTGCCGAACGGGACGGCGCGGTGGGCCGAGACCAGCCGGACCTCGTCGCGCACGGCCCGGGCGTAGGACGCGAAGCCGCCGTGCTCGTCGGTGCCGGCCGGGGCGTACACGGGCAGCTCGTTGACGAACAGCCCGATCTCCGCGGGCTGCCCGGGGCGGCGGGTGCCGAACGGGACGGCGACCGGGACGGCCTCGCCGCCGTAGCGGTGCAGCAGGCCGTGCAGGGCGGCGAGCAGGAACTCGAAGACGGTGACCCCGGCCTCCCGGGCGGCCCGGGCGACGGCGGTCCGGCCGGGGCCGTCCAGCCGCCAGGTGACGGCCTCGCCGGGGCCGGCGTCGGTGGTGGCCCGCGCGCCGCCGGGCAGCACCGGGTCGGTGGCGGCGGCCCAGCGGGGGCCGTGGAAGGCGGCGGCGGCCTCGACGAGGGCGGCGTCGGGCTGCCGGGGGGCTTCGGCGGCGGTCACGGCCGCGGCGGGCGCCTCACCCGCGAGGGCGGCGGCGTACCCGGCGGCCAGGTCGGCGACGAGCACGTCCTTGGAGTTGCCGTCGAAGACCGCGTGGTGGGCCACCACCAGCAGTTCGGCGCCGCCGTCCGGCCGCTGGTGCAGGGTGAACCGGGCGAGCGGCCCGGTGGCCAGGTCGAAGGGGAGGGCGAGCTCCTCGGCGAGCCGCTTGGCGAGCGCCTCGGCGCTGTCGGCGGCCGTGTCGAGGACGGTGAGGGCGGGCGCCCGGCCGGCGGGTATCCGGTGGACCACGCCGTCCCGCTCCACCAGGGCGGACCCGAGCGCGGGGTGCCGGGCGGCGGTGGCGGCGACGGCGGCGGCCAGCGCCCCGGTGTCGATCCGGTCGAAGGCGAGGCGCAGGGCGAGGTGGAAGACCTCGGGAACGTGGGTGAGTCTGCTGGTGAGCCAGATCCCGTGCTGGGCGGGGGAGGCGGGCCCGGTGGCGTCCGTCGCTCTCGCGGGTTCCCCCGCGGCGGAGGCGGGGTCGGGCCGGTTGGGGGAGTCGGACATGCTGTGCTCGATTCGGGAGTCGGAGACGGAGCTGCGGGGCACCCGTCCGAGCGGTGTCCGTGGCGGCGCGGACGCGGCACGGCGCGGTCGGACGGCGCGGCTGCCGAAGGGTGGCCGGCCCGCCCCGCGGACCGGTCGGCAGGACGCCGAGGCTCGGCCGGGCCCGACTCCCAGGATTCCCCCCTGAAGCGTCAGGCGATCCGATCCTCTCCCCCGTTCGAAGATCATTGGCCTGGACCTGCCGAGAGATTTCCACAGACCACATGCCTCGTCAAGGGTTGTCCACGACCTGGCCGGTGCCTGCCGACGGTTCGTCAACTACCTTCCTTTTCCGGGATTCCCGGGAATTTGAAGGAGTGCCGTCAAATGCCCTGCGGAAGGCGCTGTCAAGAGTGTTGCGCCGGGTGTCGTCGAGGGTCGCGGGTCTGGGTCAAGTTGTCTGTACAGCTCGGGGTTCACTGTCCGTCATCGACGCGCCATCGAACCCGCCGCTCCCGTCCATCTGGGGCCCGTACACATAACGGGTCTGGACCAAAGCGTCCGACCACCCCCGCTTTGTACAAGGAGCCACCCCCGATGAGTCCGAAGCCCGAACTGTCGCGCCGCACCCTGCTCGGCGGCGCGGCGGCGGCCGCCGTGCTGTCCGCCCTCCCGCTCAGCGTGCGCGAGGCGCTCGCCGCGCCGGCCCGCCCCGGCCGGCTGGCGGACATCCAGCACGTCGTGGTGTTCATGCAGGAGAACCGCGCCTTCGACCACTACTTCGGCACCCAGGCCGGCGTCCGCGGCTTCGGCGACCGCACGGCGGTGCGCGGCGTCAACGGCCGCTCGGTCTTCCACCAGCCCGACCCCAGTCGCAAGGAGGGCTACCTGCTGCCCTTCGCGATGAACGCCGCCCACACCAACGCCTACCAGCAGGGCGCCCCCGCGTTCGGCTTCGTCGACTCGATGAAGGCTTGGAACGACGGCCTCGCCGACGGCTCGGTCACCCGCCGCTCCAGCGGCTGGCTCGGCCAGGGCTACTACGAGAGCGCCGACATGCCCTTCTACCACGCGCTCGCCTCGGTGTTCACCACCTGTGACGCCTACTACGCGTCGGTCCAGTGCAACACCAACACCAACCGCGACCACTTCATGACGGGCACCAGCGGCGGCACCGTCCGGGACACCCCGGTCACCGACAACACCGAGATCCCCGGCGGCTACGAGTGGACCACCTACGCCGAGCGCCTGGAGAAGGCCGGCGTCAGCTGGAGGACCTACCAGGCGCTGGACAACTTCGACGACAACGCGCTCGCCTGGTTCACCCCCTTCGTCAAGGCCAAGCCCGGTGAGCCGCTCTTCGAGCGCGGCATGCGCGCCGTCGGCGACCCGGCCAAGAAGAACGACCCCTTCGCGATGGGCGACGCCCTGGTCGAGGCCTTCGCCGCCGACGTCCGGGCCGACACCCTCCCGCAGGTCTCCTGGATCGTCGCCCCCGCCGCGCTCTCCGAGCACGCCAACTACGCGCCGCCGAACGGCGAGCACCTCACCGCCCGGCTGCTGGCGGCCCTGGCGGCCAAGCCCGAGGTGTGGCAGAAGACCGTCTTCATCCTCAACTACGACGAGCACGGCGGGTTCATGGACCACCAGCTGCCGCCCGTCCCGCCGCTGGCCGCCGGCCGCGGCAAGTCCACCGTGCCGGTCGACGGCGAGGTCGTCGTCCGGGTGGGCAAGGGCGGCTCCAGCTACCACCGCGTGGTGAGCCAGGACGGCAAGTACCGGGTCAGGGCCGCCGACGGCTCGCTCACCTGGTCCGACACCCTGCCCGCCGGCGAGACCCTGGTCTCCGGCCCCTACCCGATGGGCCTGGGCGTGCGGGTGCCGATGGTCGTCGTCTCGCCGTGGACCCGCGGCGGCGTCGTCGACTCCACCGTCTACGACCACACCTCGGTGCTGCGCTTCCTGGAGCAGCGCTTCGGCATCCAGGAGCCCAACATCAGCCCCTGGCGGCGCTCGGTCTGCGGCGACCTCACCAACGTCTTCGACTTCTCCGGCCGCGACCCGCGCTGGCCCGAGCTGCCGGACACCAGCGGCAACCGCCAGAAGGTCACCGACACCGGAAAGCTGCCCGCGCCCACCGTGCCCAACCCGCAGGTCTTCCCGCAGCAGGCGCGCGGCACCCGGGCCGCCCGCCCGGCCCCGTACAACCTGACGGTCAAGCCGCGCCTCAAGGGCGACCAGCTGACCGTCGACTTCATCAACCAGGGCAAGCAGGGCGCCGTCTTCGCGGTCTACCCGGAGCCCGGCACCCCGCCGCGCCACTACACCGTCGGCGCCAAGTCCCGCCTCTCCGACGTCTGGACGGTCGGCCGGGACGGCTACGACCTGCGCGTGCACGGCCCCAACGGCGCGCTGTGGCACCTGCGCGGCACCGTCGACGCGCCCTACGAGATCTCGCTCTCCGAGGAGCGCGACGGCAAGGTGCTGGAGGTGGACGTGATCAACCGCTCGCGCACCGCCCAGACCTTCCTGGTCGGCGACCTCGCCTACGGCGACGGCCTGCGCGAGGTCAGGGTCGCCGCCGGCGACGACAAGACGGTCAACGTCAAGGTCGGCCCCGAGGGCTGGTACGACGTCGCCGTCGGCGTCCGCGGCGAGCTGGGCTTCCGCCGCCGGATCGCCGGGCGCTTCCCCTGGGACGGCGAGCACCTGCTCACCGACCCGGCGATGGGCCTGGCCGACCCGCTGGCCGTGGACGTCGCGCTCAAGGCCGCCTCGACCACCATCGACGAGGCGATCCTGCTGCCCGGCCGCCCGGCCCGGGTCACCGCCCGCTTCACCGCCACCACCGCGCTCACCGCGCTGGAGGCGCAGCCGGTCGTCCCGGCCGGCTGGACGGTCGCCGCCGTCACCGCCGCGCCCGCCTCGCTCGCCGCCGGGGCCACCGCCACCGCCGAGTGGGACGTCACCCCGCCCGCCCAGCTGGCGGACGGCGCCACCCACCGCGTCCTGGTCACCGCCCGGGCGCAGGCCGGCGACCGCTTCGCCGTCGCCGACGGCGAGCTCGCCGCCCGCACCGCGCCGGTGATGGCCGGCCACCTGCTCGGCGAGGACTTCGAGTCGCTGGCCGGCGCGCTCCAGCCGGTCGGCGGCGTCCTCGGCTGGACGCCGCAGGCGCCGCAGGGCTGGTCGGTGGTCAACGCGCCGGGCATGCCGCAGGGCACCACCCGCCTCCAGGGCTGGACCTTCCACACCAAGCGCGAGTGGTCCAACCCGGCCGGCCAGGACCGCGGAAACTTCACCCGCGGCCTGGGCATCCTGGCCGTCGCCGACCCGGACGACTGGGACGACACCGGCTCGCCGTCCAAGAAGGGCGTCTTCGACTCGACCCTGGTCTCGCCCGCCGTGCCCGTCCCGGCCGGCGTCACCACCCTGTACCTGGGCTTCGACTCGCACTACCGGCAGGAGGCCCCGCAGAAGGCCGCGGTCACCGCGGTGTTCGACAACGGCACCGAGACCCGCCTGGTGTTCTACAGCTCCGACGCCACCGGCAACGACAATGCCGGCAAGGACGTCCAGAACACCTTCGTCGCCAAGCAGTTCGCCGTTCCGGCGGGCGCCCGCAGCGTGACGCTCAAGTTCCGGATGTACGACGCCGGGAACAACTGGTTCTGGGCCGTCGACCACATCCGCCTGGACGCCAAGCCGATCACCGGCTGACGCCCCGCCGCACCGCCCGGCCCGCCCGCGCCCCCGTTCCCGGGGCGCGGGCGGGCCGTCGGCACTGCGGGGAGGAGCCCGGGCCCGCCGGTGGGCCGCCGATTGCCGCGAACGCGGGGCGCGCCCCGCGGCCGGACCGGAAAGTCACTGTCCGTACCGATGGGGGTGCCGGTAGGAATGGGTGTCCGGCGCGGACCGCCCGCGCCGCCGAGAGGAGCCGCACCGTGTCCCGTCTCCGTGCCTCCGTCCTGGCCGTCGGCTGCGCCGCCGCCGCGCTCGTGCTGACCGCGACCACGGCGCACGCCGCCCCCGGCGACACCCAGAACGTCTGCGGGAGCCAGCTCACCCCCAGCGGCTGGGTCGACATCCAGTGGTGGAACGAGTACAACTGCGGGTCGACCTTCAGCCCCAACGCGAAGAGGATCGAGCAGGTCGACGGCCTGCCGATCGGCACCGTGCTCAACGTCTGCGCCTCCGCGCTGCCGCCGGCCGGCTGGGTGCAGCTGTCCGAGTTCTACAGCAGCAGCTGCCGGTACTCGGTCAGCCCGAGCTTCAACAACAACTCCTGGCAGATCAAGCGCGTCTCCTGACACCGGTACGCGCCCGCGGGCACCGTGCCGACGGCCCACCGGTCCACCACCGGTGGGCCGTCGGTGCGTTCCGGGTCAGGTCAGGCCCGACCGGGGGCGCTGCGGGGCGCGCATATGCCGGAAACAAGTGCGCCGGCGCACTGTCAACAGGCGCGAACACGTCGCGCACCCCGGCGCACCGGACCGGAAAGTCACTGTCCGTGTACATGTTCACACCGGTAGGAATGGGTGGTCGGCGCGGATCGCCCGCGCCGCCGAGAGGAGCCGCCCCGTGTCCCGCTTCCGTGCCGCCGCCCTGGCCCTCGGCTGTAGCGCCGCCGCGCTGACCCTGGCCACCACCACCGCGACCCTCGCGCACGCCGCCCCCGGCGACACCCTGAACGTCTGCAGCAGCCAGCTCACCCCCACCGGCTGGGTCGACGTCCAGTGGTGGAACGACCTGAGCTGCTCCTCGACCTTCAACCCCAACAAGAAGCAGATCAAGGACATCGCCGGGCTGCCCGTCGGCACCACGCTCACCGTCTGCTCCTCGACCTACCAGCCGGCCGGCTGGGTGCAGCTCTCCTCGTTCTACAACAGCAGCTGCCGCTACTCGGCCGTGCCGAGCCTCAACAACAACGCCTGGCAGATCAAGCGCGTCTCCTGACACCGGGACACACCCGCGGGCAGCACGCCGACGGCCCACCGGTCCCGCACCGGTGGGCCGTCGGCGCGCCCGGCCCCGGCGGCGGACAGACTGGGTGCGCCCTGTCCGCCGCCCAACCGGGAGACCACCGCCATGCACCAGCGCCTGCTGCGCCTCACCGGTGCCGCCACCGCCGTCTACGGAGTCGCCGTCACCCTCCGGCCCGCCCTGCTCGCCCGCCCCTCCGGACTCACCGCGCCCGACGGCTCGGTGCCCGCCCCGGTCGCCGCCTGCCTGCGCCCGCTGGCCCTGCGCGACGCGGCCTGCGGCCTCGCCATGGCCCTCGCCCCGAACGACGCCGCGCTGCGCACCGCCACCGCCGTCCGCATCGCCTCCGACCTCGGCGACGCCGCCCTGCTCGCCACCGCCCTCCCGGCCCGGCGGCACCGGGTGATGGCGGTCGCCGTCTCGGTCGGCTGGGGCGCGCTCTCGGCGGCAGGGCTCCTGGCCCGGCCGCGGGACCGGGGTCTCTCCACCCGTGAAGTCTCTTGACCATCGAGAGATATGATCCGGGCTGTCCGCACCCCGCCCCATCCCGGAGGGCACCCCGCCATGCCCGCTGACCGTCCCGCCCCCGCCGCCCCACCGGCCGCCCCGCCCGCCCGGCGCCGCCGCGCCCGACTGCTCGTCCCGCTCGCCCTGCTGGTCGTCTGGCTCGGCCTCGGCGGCGCCTTCGGCTCCTACGCGGGCCGGCTCGGCGAGGTCGCCACCAATGACCGGGCCGCCTTCCTGCCCCGCAGCGCCGAGTCCACCGAGGCCGCCCGGCTCGGCGCCGACTTCCGGTCCGGCGACGCCCTGCCGGTCGTCCTCGTCTGGGAGAGCCGCACCGGCCCCCTCGACGACACCCGCCGCGCCGCCGCCGAACAGGCCCTGCGGGCCGCCGCCGCACTGCCCGGTGCCACCGGACGCGTCTCGCCCGCGATCCCCGCCGCCGACGGCCGCGCCCTGCAGGGCGTCGTCCAGCTGCGCGCCGACCTCGGCCGCGAGACCGGCGACACCGTGCGCGCCGTCCGCGCGCTCGCCGAAGGCGTTCCCGACACCACCGTCGGCCTGGCCGGACCCGCCGCCATCCTCGCCGACCTCGGCGGCGCCTTCGCCGGCATCGACGGCCTGCTGCTCGGCGTCGCCCTCGGCGTCGTCCTGCTGATCCTGCTCGCCGTGTACCGCGCCGTGCTGCTGCCCCTGCTGGTCATCCTCGGCGCCGTCTTCGCCCTCGGCGTCGCCTGCGCCCTGGTCTACCTGCTCGCCGACCACGACCTGGTCACCGTCGACGGCCAGGTCCAGGGCCTGTTGTCGATCCTGGTGATCGGCGCCGCCACCGACTACGGCCTGCTGCTCTCCGCCCGCTTCCGCGAGGAGCTGCACCTGCACGGCGACCGGTTCGCCGCCATGCGCACGGCCTGGCGGCAGTCCGTGGAGCCGATCACCGCCTCCGGCGCCACCGTCGCGCTCGGCCTGCTGGTGCTGCTGCTCTCCGACCTCACCAACAACCGGGCGCTCGGCCCGGTCGGCGCCATCGGCATCGGCTGCGCCGTGCTCTCCGCGCTCACCTTCCTGCCCGCCGCCCTGGTGCTGGCCGGGCGGGCCGCCTACTGGCCGGCCCGGCCCGCCGCCGACGGCCGGGCTCCGGTGCACGCCGTCTGGGCGCGGGCCGCGGCGCTGGTCGCCCGCCGCCCGCGCGCCCTGTGGGCGGGCAGCCTGGCCGTCCTGGCGGCGCTGGCCGCCCTCGCCCCCGCCCTGGACGCCGGCGGCGTGCCGCAGAGCGAACTGTTCGTCAAGGCCCAGCCCTCGGCCGCCGGCCAGCGGATGCTCTCGGCGCACTTCCCCGGCGGCAGCGGCAACCCCGCCGTGGTGATCGCCGCCGCCGACCGCTCGGAGGCCGTCACCGAGGCGGCCGCCGCCGTCCCCGGCGTGGCCGCCGTGCGCGCCACCACCGCCGGGGCGCCGGGCGGCACGCCCCTGGTCGTCGACGGGCGGGTCCGGCTGGAGGCCACGCTCACCGATCCGGCCGACAGTGACCAGGCGATCGCCACCGTGCACCGGCTGCGGCAGGCCGTGCACGCCGTCCCGGGAGCGGGCGCGCTGGTCGGCGGTTACACCGCGCAGCAGGAGGACACCCGGACCACCGCCGCGCGCGACCGCACCCTGATCACCCCGGTGGTGCTGCTCTGCGTGCTCGCCGTCCTCGTCCTGCTGCTGCGCTCGCTGCTCGCCCCGGTGCTGCTGGCCGCCACCGTCGCGCTCTCCTACCTGGCGACGCTCGGCGTCAGCGCGGTGGTCTTCCCGCACGTGTTCGGGTTCTCCGCGGTGGACCCCTCGGTGCCGCTGTACGGGTACGTGTTCCTGGTCGCGCTCGGGGTCGACTACAACATCTTCCTGATGACCCGGGTGCGCGAGGAGGCGCTGCGCTCCGGCACCCGGGAGGGGGTGCTGCGGGGGCTCACCGCCACCGGCGGGGTGATCACCTCGGCGGGCGTGGTGCTGGCCGCGACCTTCGCCGCGCTGGGCGTGATCCCGCTGGCCTTCCTGGCCCAGATCGCCTTCATCGTGGCCTTCGGCGTGCTGCTGGACACCCTGCTGGTGCGCTCGCTGCTGGTGCCCGCCCTGGTCCGGGACCTCGGCGACCGGGTCTGGTGGCCGGCCCGAGCCGGGCGCGCGGTCGCCCCTCGCCCGGCGCCGTCGGAGCCGGATCCGGCTCCGGATCCGGAGCCGACCGCCGGACGCGTCGGTCCGGGGGCCTGAGCGCGCCCGGCACGCCGGGCGGGTGGACGGCGGGCGTCGGGCGGCACCGTTAGGCTGAACGGGTTAGCCCGACGTCGCACGCAACCGGAGAACACGCCTTGGCGGAACAGGGGGAGCCGCGGGGCTCCGGTACGCCGGAGCTCGGCCGTCGGCTGCAGGACCTCGCCTCCGAGATGAATCTGCTCGGCCACGGCTTCGCGGCCGCTAGCGGACTGCACACCACCGACGTCCAGGCCCTGCTCGCGATCATGCGGGCCGGTCCGGTGCCGCACGGCACCCCGGACGGAACGGCGGGCGGGGGTGCCGCCGCCGAGGACCTCGCGGGGTCGCCGGGGATCACTCCCGGGCGGCTCGGTGAGGAACTCGGTCTCTCCTCGGGTGCGGTCACCGCCGTCCTGGACCGTCTGGAGCGGGCCGGGCACATCCGCCGCACCCGGGACGCGGCGGACCGGCGGCTGGTCCTGGTGCACTACCTCCCGGGCGCCGGCCGGATGGCGGCGGAGTGGTTCGCGCCGGTCGCCCGCCGCACCGAGACGGTGCGGGCCGAGTTCACCCCCGCCGAGCTGGCCGCCGTGGCCCGCTTCCTCGACCGGATGACCGTCGAGCTGGAGGATCTGCGCCACTCACGCTGAGCCGCCCGCCGATCCGTCCCGGCCGGCCAGGCCGTCGCGGGGTTCGCGCGCCGCCTGCTCGGTGATCCGCCGGGCCATCCCGCCGAAGACCACGGCGTGGAACGGCGCCACCGCCCACCAGTACGCGTGCCCGGCGAGCCCGCGCGGGTGGAACAGTGCCCGCTGCCGGTAGCGGCTCCCGCCCGCGCCGTCCGGCGCGACCGAGAGCTCCAGCCAGGCCGGCCCCGGCAGCCGCATCTCCGCGCGCAGCCGCAGCAGCCGCCCCGGTTCGATCTCCTCCACCCGCCAGAAGTCGAGCGACTCGCCGACCCGCAGCCGCGCCGGGTCCCGCCGCCCCCGGCGCAGCCCCACCCCGCCGACCAGCCGGTCCAGCCAGCCGCGCACGGCCCAGCCGAGCGGGAAGGAGTACCAGCCGTTCTCCCCGCCGATCCCCTCCACGACCCGCCACAGCGCCCCCGGGTCGGCGTCCACCCGCAGCTCCCGGACGTCCTGGTAGAGGCTTCCGCCGGCCCAGTCCGGGTCGGTCGGCAGCGGGTCGCTCGGGGCGCCGGGGAGCGAGGCGGAGGACCACCGGGTGGCGACGTCCGCGTCCCGGATCCGCCGCAGCGCGAGCCCGACCGCGGCGTCGAAGCCGATGCCGCCGCCCGGGGGCTCCGGCAGGTACCGGTCGAGGTCGTGCTCGCCGCGGACCACCTCGTACCGCAGCGACTCCACCAGCGGCCGGGCGATCGACCCCGGGACCGGCGTCACCAGGCCGACCCAGAGGCTGGAGAGCCGCGGGGTGAGGACGGGGACGGCGAGGATCAACCGGCGCGGCAGCCCGGCCACCGCCGCGTACCGCTCCATCATCCGCCGGTACGTCAGCACCTCAGGTCCGCCGATGTCGAAGGCCCGGTTCACCTCGGGCGGCAGGCCGGCGGCCCCGACCAGCAGCCGCAGCACGTCCCGGACGGCGATCGGCTGGATCCGGGTCTCCACCCAGCGCGGGGTCACCATCACCGGCAGGCGCTCGGTGAGGTACCGGAGCATCTCGAAGGAGGCCGACCCCGAGCCGATGATCACAGCGGCCCGCAGTTCGGCGGTCGGCACGCCGCTGTCGCGCAGCACCCGTCCGACCTCGACCCGCGACCGCAGGTGCGGGGAGAGCCGCCCGGCCGGCACCCCGGCGGGCGCGAGTCCGCCCAGGTAGACGATGCGCCGCACCCCGGCCAGGGCCGCCGCCTGCCCGAAGGCCGCCGCGGCGGCCCGGTCGGTGGCCTCGAACCCGGGGCCGGTGCCGAGCGCGTGCACCAGGTAGTAGGCGGTGTCGATCCCGGTGAACGCGCCGTCCAGACTCTCCGGTCGGGTGACGTCCCCGGCGGCGACCTCCACCCGCCCGCGCCAGGGGTGGTCCCGCAACCGGTCCGGATTCCGGACCAGGCACCGGACGCCGTACCCGGCGTCCAGCAGCTCCGGCACCAGCCGGCCGCCGATGTACCCGGTGGCCCCGGTGACCAGGCAGCGCGGCGCGCGAGGAGGAGCGGGGTCTGCGGCATCGGTCACGGCGGCTCCCGGAACGCGGTCGGCCATCGCCACGATGGTCTCCGCCCCGGACCGCACCCGCACCCGCAGCGGGCGCGGCCGGCCGCGCCCGGTGGCGGTGGAGCGGCCCGCTGTCACAAGCCGGGGGCCTCGGCCGCCGCCCGGCCCGGCCGCCCGCCGGGCCGGGCGGCGGTGCTCGGTGCTCGGCGCTCGGGAGCAGGTCCGTGGATCCCCGGGGCCTTACGCCGGAGTTCCGCCGCGTGGTAGAGATGCCGACATGATCACGAAGCATTCGGCCCCGGCCGCGGTACCGCGCCGTCTGGCCCTGGCCCTGGCCGGGTACCGGGGGCCGCTCCTGCTGGCCGCGGTGCTGGTCCTCGTCGCGGCGCCGGAGGGGGCCGGCCTCGGGTCCCTCCGCGTGACCGTGTTGAGCGGCGCGGTGGTCGCCGCGTTCCTCGCGCCGCTCGCGCTCGTGGTGGCGCTCATCCTGGGCTCCGAGGTCCTGGCCCTGTCGCCCGCCGTGCGACGCCGGGTGTACCGGTTCCAGCGACCGGGCAACAGCGTGCTGTCGGGCTGCCTGCTGGCGTCGGCGGCCGTCGCGTTCGGCTTCAGCGTGCCCGGTTGGGACTACGAGATCCTCACGGTGGGCCTGGCTGCGCTCGGGCTCATCCCGCTTGCCTGGTTCGCCTGGCAGCTGGTGGTCACCCGTGGGCCGGCGCAGCAGGCCACGGCGGGACGGCCCGGCGGCCGCTGGCGCTGGGCGGCCGTCCCGCTGCTGATCGCCGCCACCGCCCTGCTGGTGAGCCAGGGCGTTCCCCGCGAGGTGCGGTTCGCCCTCGCGCGCCCCGCGCTCACCTCCTACGCCGAACGGGCGCTCGCCACGGCCACGGTGGACCCCGGCCCCACCCGGATCGGCGGCTTCCGGATCAAGGACACCCAACTGGCCGACGGCGGCGTCAAGTTCCCCATCACGACCTCCGGCCTCTTCGCCAACCACGGCTACGCCTACTTTCCGCAGGGCCCGACCCACCCCGACTCGTACGACCACGTCGGCGGCCACTGGTACAGCTGGTCGGGCCCCGACCGCTTCTGAGTCGGGGCGGCGCCTACTTCCGGGTGTTCTCGGAATTGGGCTGCGTCTTCTGGTTGTAGATCTCCGTGCCGTCCGCGTTGAAGGCGTGGACGTAGGGGGCCGCGGCGCTCCCGCCGCCGGAGACGGCCGCCGCGTGGACGTACGCGCCGCCGGCCATGACGGCCGGGTACTGCGTCGGGTCGTCGCCGTAGCTCACGGTGACCTTGGCGACCTCGGGCGTGTAGTGCCCGGCGCCCAGTGAGAGGCGCTGCCCGGCGCCGGCCGGCGTGCTGAAGTTGTCGAAGAACTCGATCAGGTGGCCGGCGCCCCACAGGCGGTCGTTGATGAAGGTCGGAGGGACGGACGAGCTCCGGCCCGTGTTGCCCTTCGACTCGCACTGCACGTGCCGGCCGGCGGAGTCGACGGCGACGACCACCCCGTCGGTGTCCGCCGAGGCGACGGGAGTACGGACCGCGATCTTCGCGTGGTACCGCGGCGCGTCGGAGCCCAGGCAGGAGGCCAGGATCTGGGCGGTGGTCGCGGCGTCGATCGGGACCGTCGCCGTGCTGGTGACCGTGGAAGCGGCCGGGGGGTGAGGGGAGGCCGACCCGGAGGGGGCGCTGGTGGTGGTCGCCGCCCGCTGTGGCTCCGACGGGCGGGGCGGTTCCGGCGAGTGCAGCACGGAGGGGAGGGCCAGGCACAGGGCTGCTGCGGTGCAGGCCGCGGTCGCGCCCAGGGCGCGCCGGCGGTGGCGGCGCCGGTCGGCGCGTCTGCGGATCTCCGCGGCGGGCAGGGCCGGTGCGGACATCTGCGTGCCGAGCAGCCGCAGCCGGTCGCCGAGGGAGTCGTGGTCGGGGTCAGACACGGAGCTTTCCTTTCTCGCTGGTCGGGGTCCGGTCGGCGAGTCTGGCCGCGAGCGCGGTCCGGCCGCGGGCGAGGCGGCTCTTGACGGCGCTCACGCCGGCCCCGGTCTCGGCTGCGACCTGCTCGACGGAGAGGTCGCACATGTGGTGCAGGACCAGGGCGCACCGCTGCGCCTCGGGCAGGTCGCGGAGCGCGGCGACCAGCATCAGGTGCTCCTCGGTGGGGGGCTCGACGGTGGGTAACTCCTGGTGGTGGTGGCGTCCGGCCAAGTGCAGGCCCCGGGCCAGCCGCCGCCAGCGGGAGTGGGCCAGCCGCCGGGCGGTGGTCCGGATCCATGCCTCCGGGGCGTCGTCCGGGTCGAGGGTGCGCCTCCGGTCCCACGCGCGGATGAAGGCCTCCTGGACCACGTCCTGTGCCTCGGACCAGTCGCCGGTGATCGCGTAGAGCTGCCCGGTCAGGCGGGAGAAGGAGGCCGCGTAGAACGCGTCGAACTCCTGTGGCGTCATCAAGGGGCCTCTCCTCCGTGACCGTCCGTCGGCTCGCGGCGCAGGCGGCCCGCGAGGAGGCGTTCCCCGGCCGCGGCGGTGAAGCCGTGCGAGCCGGGTGGAGCCTCCCGCTCTGTACGCACGAGCGCCGTTCCGGCGTTGCACCCACGGCCTGTGACCTGGATCACGTGTGCGGGGTGCGACCTGCCGGGTGCAGGGAGGCGTACAGGGGTGCTGGCGTCAACCGGACGCCCGCAGGAAAGGACACGGATTCATGCGCATCCGCCCGACCATGCTCATCGCCGCCACCGCCACCGTCGCCGCCATCGCGACCGCGGGGGGAATGGCCACCGCCGCGACCGGCACCTCCACGCCCGCCCCGGCGGCCACCGGTAAGCCCTCCGCCGCACCGGTCGCCCCGGCTGCCCCGGCTGCCCCGGCCGCCACGGCCTCCGGCACCGGCTCGGCCGCCACCGGGGCGACCGCCACCCCGGCGGCCTCCCCCGTCACCAGCACGGCGACGGTCCCGATCGACGTCGCGGACACCGCCGCGATCCTGGCCTCCTGCCTGGGCTCCGACGCGCCGCAGTACCAGGCGGTGATCGCGGTCCGCACTCCCGTCGCCTCGGCGGACACCGACGGGGTGGTCGTCGCCGTCGACTCCGCCGGTCAGTACGTGCAGTGCGAGTCGAAGGGCAACACGGGTCAGAGCTCGTCCGTCCCTCCGACCTTCATCAACGACCGCCTGTGGGGCGTCGGCCACCTGATCGAGTTCTTCGACAACTTCAGCACGCCGGCCGGCGCCGGGCAGCGTCTGTCGCTGGGCGCCGGGCACTACACGCCCGAGGTCGCCAAGGTCACCGTGAGCTACGGCGAGGACCCGACGCAGTACCCGACCGTGATGGCGGGCGGCGCGTACGTCCACGCGGCGGCCGTTTCCACCGGCCCCGACGGGAACTTCCGCCCGGCGCCCTACATCCACGCCTTCAACGCCGACGGAACGGAGATCTACAACCAGAAGACGCAGCCCAACGTCAAGAACATCCACCCGTAGTGCACGCCGGCACGGTCGGGTAGCCGGCCGGCCTGCTCGTCGGGGCCCGACCGGGGACCTCATCGGTCAGGGGGCTGTCCCGAACGACCGGGACAACCCCCTGACCGGGACCATCGCGGGTGTCGCCCGTCCGGCGCAACGGAGCGGCCCCGGGCGGCGGGCGCGGCGCGGGCCCGGCGGTGCCGTCCGTGTCGGAGCGGCGTTCGGCGGGAGAGGCCCTTGGTCCCGCCTGTTCAGCCCCTTGGCCCCTGGCGGATCGGCCGGTCGGGGGAGATGCTCCTCGTACAGCCGATCGGACGACCAGGGGTCCGGTCGGGCGGCGCCTTCGGACGAGGTGAACCGGCGTGCGGCATGCCACCGTCGAATCAGTGATGACCAGCCCCGTGGTCCGGGTCGCTCCCGAGACCGGCTTCCGGGAGATCGTCGCGCTGTTGGCCGAGTACGACATCACCGGCGTGCCGGTGGTGGACGGCGAGGGCCGGCCGCTCGGCATCGTCTCGGAGGCCGATCTGCTGCTCACCCTGGCCGCCCAGGAGGACGCGGGCAGTCACATGCCGCCGCCGGACCTTCCCCGGACCGGCCCGGGCGGCGCGGTCACGGCCGCCGATCTGATGACCGGACCGGCGGTCTGTGTCACCCCCGACGCCAGCGTGGTCGTGGCGGCCCGGCTGATGAGCCGGCACGGCGTGAAGCGGCTGCCCGTGCTGGACGAGGACGGCCGGGTGTTCGCCATGGTCAGCCGGGGCGACCTGCTGCGGGTCTTCCTGCGCGAGGACCGGGTGATCCGCCGCGAGATCGTGGAGGAGGTGCTCGGCCGGATCGAGGGCGTCAGCCCCGCCGAGGTGGGCGTCGAGGTCGACCAGGGGCGGGTGGTGCTCAGCGGCACCGTGCCCGAGCCGCACCTCGTCCCGATCGTGCTGAGCCTCTGCCGCTCGGTCGACGGCGTCGTGTCGGTGACCGACCGGCTGAGCGCCGACACCTTCGGCGGCGCGGGCCCCGTGGACTTCGGGGACGGCTCCGGCGGTCGCCCGGCGGGATCGGCGGGATCCGAGGGCTCGGGGGGCTCGGGGGGCGCGCACGACGGTGACGCGCAGGGGAGCGGTACGCCCGCGCCCATCGGCTGACCCTGCGCCCGCGCGCCGGACCCGCCCGCGCGCCGGACCCGCTCGCGCGCCGGACCCGCTCGCGCGCCATGGCCGCGCCGCTGCCGCGCCGTTCGCGCGGGACTCCGCTGGACCCGGAGCGTCCGCTTCGAATATCGCGCTGCGTACCGGGTATCTCACTCGGCGTGTGCGGCGGTAGCGGGCCGCCGCGACGCCGGGTTCCGGGGAGGCAACCGTGGCCGTCGTGTTCGACGCGGACTTCACATCGACCAGCCAGTGGGTCGCGGGGCGCAGCAGCTCCTATCCCCGGATGGGGCCGACCAACCGGGGCGACCACAAGCTCGACTTCCTCAGCCGCGCCTACTGCCCCGACGGCCTGTTCGCCGCGACCCGGCGGCACGGCGGGGACCTGTGGGCGTGCAACCTGCTGACCACCGAGGGCAGCCCCGAGGGCTTCCAGGTGCGCACCGGCGACAGCCTGAGCGCCGAGGTGACCCTGCCCGTCGAACTGGGCGCCTGGCCGGCGATCTGGACGTGGCGGGACGGCGGCAACGAGATCGACGTGTTCGAGTACCACCCCGACAACCCGGACCTGCTGGAGATCTCCAACCACGTCCGGGGCGGCTACCGGTACTGGCACGGGGCCGAGGCCGGCATAGCCCCCGGCGCGACCTTCGGCCTGCGGACCGTCTTCGGCGCGCACTCGGTGGACTGGTTCGTCGGCGACACCCTCATCCACGCCGACCGCCGGGGCGTGGGCGCCGACTGGCACGCCTACCTGATCGTCAACCTCTCGGTCTCGGACGGCACCTACCACGCCTGCCCGCCGGCCCACGGGCCGGACCGGCTCGCCTGGACCTGCCACGGTCTGCGGGTCGAGCGCGACGCGCCGGGCGACGGCGGATCGCGGGGCGAGGGCGGATCGCCGCGGCGTACCTGATCAGCGCTCGGGAGGGAACGTCGCCGTGATCAGGCGGCGCGGCCCCGAGCGCTGGAACCAGACCACCCGGCGGTGCGCGCCGATGTACGCGGGGTGGGTCACGTAGAGGTCGTCGCGCGGCGCGAACTCGTTGCCGGGCGCGAGCGCGGCGTCCACCGCGTCGGCGGCGATGGCCCGCAGCAGCGCGTGCGCGGTCGTCGCCGCGGCGTCGGGGGAGATGGCCAGCGCGGTGAGCTCGAACCAGAGCACCGTCGAGACGTAGGCGATGGGGGAGTGGCCGAGGGCGGGGTGGGGGCGGTGGTCCTGGTGACGGAGCAGCACCCCGGCCGCGACGAGGCGCTCGCGGTCGTCGGCCGGCGGGTGGTGGTTCATGGGGCGAACGCTACCCGGCCGGGCGCGGGCGGGGCCGGGTGCAGGGGTTCCGGGTGTCTGGTTCCGGGTGCCCGGTGCCGCGGGTCCGGGTTCGTGCGTCCGGGGCCTCACGCCGCTCCGACGGGCGCGGGCGCAGGATGGTGGTGAGGCGCCGATCGCCCCGGTACGGGTCGGCCGTCACGGCCGCCGCCCGCGGGACGGGGTGGTGAGGAGGTCGTGATGACGCACTGGAACGGCCATGGCTACGGCCACGGGTTCGGGGGTTGGGGCCTGGGCCTGATGGCGTTCGGGCTGCTGCTGGTCCTGGTGGCGCTGGTCGTCGTCGTGGTGGTCCTGCTCCGGCGGTCGCGGACGGCCGGGCCGCCGTCCAAGGCCGGGTGGGCCGCTCATCCGCAGGGTCCGGCGGGTCCGGTGGGAGCGACGGGCGGGGCGCCGGCGGTGCCGTTGCCCGAGCAGGTGCTCGCGGAGCGGTTCGCGCGTGGTGAGATCGACGCCGAGGAGTACCGGCGCCGCCTGGACGTCCTGCGTTCCACGGGCGGCGGACCGGCGCCCGGTGCGCCCGCGCCCCCGCCGTATCCCCCGGCGCCGCCGCCGTACCCGCCCGAGGGGCCCGGCGGCTGACGCGGCGGGGCCCGCCGCGCAACCCTGCGCGACGGGCCCCGACGATGACCGGCCTGCTCGACCGCCCGAATCCTGGGCCGCTCGCCTACTCGACGACGAGCTCGACCGGGATGTTGCCGCGGGTGGCGCGGGAGTAGGGGCACACCTCGTGCGCCTTCTTGACCAGCAGCTCGCCGGTCTCGCCCGCCAGCGCCTCGGGCAGCTCGACCCGCAGCACCACCGACAGGCCGAAGGCCTCGCCGTCGCGGCCGATGGACACCTCGGCGGTCACCGAGATGTCGCCGGTGTCCACCTTCGCCTGCCGGCCGACCAGGCTCAGCGCGCTGGCGAAACAGGCGGAGTACCCGGCCGCGAACAGCTGCTCCGGGTTGGTGCCCTGACCGCTGCCGCCGAGGCCGGGCGGCATCGCCAGGGCGAGGTCGAGCTGCCCGTCGGAGCTGACGGCGCGGCCCTCCCGGCCGTTGGCGGTGGCGACTGCGGTGTAGAGCGCGTCCATGTCCGTTCCCTTCCGTCCTGCGTACGAAGTCTCGGTCCGGCGGTCCGGGCGGGCCGCCTGCCGGAGATAAGTAGAGCACGCAATTCAATTGCGCACAACTTAATGGCGTGCGCGAGGTCGCTACCATGGATCCATGACCGAGCCGACCCAGCCGACCGACCTGCCGGACCTGCCGAACCTGCCGGACCTTCCCGACGACGCCGATCTGCTCCGCCTGGACCGGCAGATCTGCTTCTCGCTGAACGCCGCCTCCCGCGCCTTCGGCGGCGTCTACCGGGTGCTGCTCAAGGACCTCGGCCTGACCTACCCGCAGTACCTGGTGATGCTCGTCCTCTGGGAGCACGGCGAGCTGCCGGTCAAGCGGATCGGCGGACACCTGCGGCTCGACTCGGGCACCCTCTCCCCGCTCCTGAAGCGGCTGGAGGCGGCCGGTCTGGTGCGCCGCGAGCGCAGCGCCGAGGACGAGCGCTCGGTCACGGTCGCGCTCACGGAGGAAGGCTCCGCCCTGCGCGAGCGGGCCGGCCGGGTGCCGCGCCGGCTGCTCGCCGCCACCGGCCTGCCCGTCGAGGAGCTCACGGCCCTGCGCGCGCTGCTCGACCAGTTGACCCTGGCGCTCGACACCGCCGTCCCGGGGCTCGCCGCGGAGGAATGACCCGGCCCGTCGGCGTGGGCGCCGTCGGTGCGGACACCGACGGCGCGGGCTCCGGGGCCGGGGCCGGAGTCAGTCCCCGGCCTGCTGCCAGCCGCCGAAGGGGCTGTCGGCCCCCGGGTCGATCTGGCGCGCCGTGTGCAGGACGGCGTCCGGCCCGAGGGCCAGGACGACGCGGCGGCCGGCGGCGTCGAGTGCCACGGTCGGCGCGCCGACGATCAGCCGGCCGAGGTCGGACCACTGCGCGTTGAAGCCGCGGGCGGACGCTGACAGCGAGGCCACGCTGATCCCGCCGGCGCCGTTGCGGATGGCCACGGTCGTCCGGCCCTCGCTCCCGGTCACCGCGGCGACGCCCTCCAGGCCGCTCGGGCCGCCCAGCGACTCGGGCGTGGTGGTCCAGGAGCCGTTCGGCCGCACGTAGCGGGTGACGACCTGGCCGGTGCCGGCCTGGTGGAAGAAGAGCTCCAGTCGGCCGTCCGCGGCGCGGCCCACGGTGATCGGTCCGGCCGGGGCCGGGCCGAGGAAGGCGGGGTCCCGGGTGAAGGGACCCCCGGGCGCCGACTGCCGCCAGTGCCCGATGCCCTCCCTGGTCGGTGCGAACAGCTCGATCCGGCCGTCGGCGGTGAGGGCGGCGGCCAGGCCGTCCCGCACTCGGGTGCCGCCGAGGTCGGCCCAGGCGGCCGGCCAGTCGCCGCCCGGCAGCTGGCCCAGCGCGCTGACCCCGCCGCCCGCGTTGCGGACGAAGACGGTCAGCCGCCCGTCGCCGCCGAGGACCGGGACGGGGCTGCCGATGAACCCCGGGGTGGCGGGGTCGGGGTTGCCGAGCACGGTCCACTCGCCCCAGCTGCCCGGGGAGGTCTGGGCGACGGTGACGACCCGGTCGTCGCTCAGCCGGATGCCGAAGAGGTGGATCAGTCCGGAGGCGTCCCGCACCACGCCGAGCGCGGCCGCGATGTCCTCGCCACCGGGAACGGGTACCGGCCCGCCCCAGTCGCCGCCCGGTTCGGACTCGCGCCAGGCCTGCACCCGGTTGTCGAGCACCGCGAAGGCGTTCAGCGCGCCGGTGCCGTCCTGGGCCGCCCAGGCGGTGCCGTTCGACCAGCGCGGATACTGCCGGGACGGGAAGTCCGCGTAGAAATTCGCCTCGTCCGGATTCGGCTGGGGGTCGTACCTGCCCGAATATCCGCTGCCGGCCGTGGGGCGCTTGGGCCCGAGGTAGGCGAGAAAGGTCTTCTTCTTCTCTTTCGCGGTACTCGCGGGCAGATTCGGCGGGTCCATCCGGACGTTGTAGTCGCGGTAGTTCCGGAGAATCACCCGGCCGTTCCCGTCCGGCCCGTGATAACCGAGCGCGGCCTTTCCGGCGAACCGCGCGGCGGCGATGTGGTCGGTGTGGTCGGCGGGATTGAGCGGATTGCGGTCGTAGCCCTTCGGCACGCGCGGGTCCTGGGTGAGCAGCACCGTCGGGCGGAACCGCTCCATCAGTTCGGTCAGCGTGGCCAGGAGTTCGTCGTGGGTGTAGCTCTGGTGCGCGTACGCGAGGTCGCAGACCCCGTCCGCGGGCAGGCTGCCGAGGGTCGCCTGGTGGGAGGGCCCGCCCGGTCCCTCGGCGAAGAGGGTGTCCAGGGTGGCCCGGCCGCCGCCGGCGGGGTAGTTGGTGTCGCCGCCGTCGTGCAGCCTGAGGAAGACCAGCTGGATCTGCGGCGCCTGGTCCAAGGTGTCCAGCTGGACGATCTTTCCACTGGTCAGCCGTTCTGCGGCGGTGTTCCAGGTGGGTTCGGCCACCCCGGCCAGACGGGCGTGCGCGGCCCGGGCCCCGGCGTCCCGGCTCTCCGAGTAGGCGCACGGGCTGGGGAACCGGGGGTCCGTCGTCTCGCCGCCGGTCAGGTAGACGGTGACGGACGGGGCCGCGTACTGCCGGTTCAGGTCCGGGTTCATGAAGAGGATGTCGTCGTCCTGGTGCGCGACGATCTGCAGGAAGGATTCGTCGCCCGCGACGGCGGGTGCGACGGCGGCGGCGGGCTCCACGACCTCCGCCGGGGCGGCGCCGGCCGGCCCCTGGGGCGTGCTCAGGGCGGCCACCAGCACGGGCCCCACGGCCTTCGGAAATCGCATTGCACCCCCGGTCTCCTCGCCCCCGAGCAGGAGATCGGTGGTATCGCCCGGTCGGCCCGGAATGGACTATCCCCGGGGCGATCGGCCGGCGTCAAATCCCCATCGGCAAACCCCGCCGATCGTCGGGGGTGCGGGTCGGGCGTCGCCTCGTAAATCACCCTTTGCTGGCGAAGAGATGCATATCAGGCATCACGTGAGATATGCGGGCAAGTCGGGCGGTCGGCGGGCGCGATATGAGGGGTGCGAAATCCGTGTGCCGACAATTCCGGTCGCGACTCCGCGATTCCCGGCGGCGGGATCCCGGTGCTCACGGCCGGACGGCGGCGGGCACGCCGACGCCCGGCCGGATCCGGTCCGGCCGGGCGCTCGGGTGACGCGGTCGGCGGCCGTCAGCCGGAGGTCCGCTCGTTCAGGCAGAGAATGTTGCCCTCGCTGTCCTTGAACCAGGCGGCGCGCATGCCCTCGGCTTCCGCCACGCCGTCCACGGTCTTCAGCCAGGGCAGGTCGTACTCCTCGAACACGACGCCCTTCCCGCGCAGGGCCGCCATCTCGGCGTCCAGGTCGGGGACCTTGAAACTGGCCAGGGTGTGGGCGGCCTGGCCGGCGCTGGGTGTCTCGTAGATGCCGAACTCGGTGCCGCCGCACTCGAAGGTCAGATCGCCCTCCGGGCCGGCGTCGGTGAGTGCGAGACCGAGGGTGTCGGTGTAGTAGGCCCTCGCCCGGGCCAGGTCGGCGGCAGGGATGATCGCCACCAGGGGTGCCTCTCCAAGCATGCTGATCGCCTCCTCGTCCTTCCAGCGTAGGTACGCCGGGCCGTCGTCGGCCACGCCGGCCGCCCGCCGGATCCTTGGCGGGCGGCCGGTATGGCCCGGTGTGTCCGGCGGGCGACGGGACGTCACACCGGGGCGAGGCGCCAGAGCGACGTCACCTCGGCGGCGCGGGCGGCGCGGAGCGGATCGACGGCCCGGACGTCGGTGCGCGGGGCGGCCTCGGTCGCGCGGCGGTGCCGGGGGCGGGTGTCGAGGCGGCCGACGACGCGCAGACCGGCGGCGGCGAAGGCCGTGCGCAGGTCGGCGCGCGATCGCAGGTCCAGGCGCTCGGCGAGATCGGAGAGGATCAGCCAGCCCTCGCCGCCCGGGGCGAGCCGGTCGGCCAGCCCGCCGAGGAAGCCGTGCAGCATCCGGCCGCCGGGGTCGTACACGCCCTGTTCGAGGGCGGAGGTGGGCTCGGCCGGCAACCACGGCGGATTGCACACCACCAGGCCGGCCCGCCTGCCGCCCGAGGGGTAGAGACCGGTGCCGGCCGGTCGGACGCGGTCGGTCAGGCCCAGGCGGCGTGCGTTGTCGAGCGCGCAGACCAGGGCACGCGGGTTGGCGTCGGTGACCAGCACCCGTCCGACCCCGCGTCGGGCCAGTACGGCGGCCAGCACTCCGGTGCCGGTGCCGAGGTCGAACGCGCTCCCGTGGCCGAGTGCGGCGGTGGGCAGCGGCGCCCGGGCCACCAGGTCGACGTACTCGCCGCGAACCGGGGCGAACACGCCGTAGTGCGGGTGGACCCGCGCGCCGAGCGCGGGCACGTGCACGCCCCGCTCGTGCCATTGCCACGCGCCGAGGATGCCGAGCAGCTCCCGGAGCGCGACCACCCGCGGCCCGTCGGACGGACCGTACGCCTCCCGGCACGCCTGCCGGACGTCGGGTGCGCGGCGCAGCAGGAGGGCGTGGTCGGCCTCCAGCCGCACCACGAGACGGCCGAGCAGGCCTGCGGTCCGGGCGCGTTCACGCCGCTGGTCCCGGAACGCCTCGCCCGGGGTCGTCGGGTCCGCGGAACGAGGTGGGCGTGCCTCGCGTTCGGCCCGGCGGGCGAGGGCGGTGAGCAGTTGGCGGGCACCGTGGTAGTCGCCCTGCCAGAGCAGGGCGGTGCCCTGGGAGATCAGCCGGTGGGCGGCGTCGGCCCGTAGCCGGTCGTCGGCGAGGACGACGCGGGCGGGCGGCGGCGCGTCGGTCTCGCTGTGCCAGCGGGCGGTCAGGGAAACGGCAGGAGCGGTGGCGGCGGTGTTGGTGCCGGCTTTTGCGGAGGCGTCGGTGCGGATGGTGGTGGGCACGGGGATTCCTCGTGGTCGAACGTGCGGATGGGCACGAAGAGCACACCGACGAGGAGGGGAGCAACGGTGGGTCAGACGAGATGTGGCTCCCCGGTCGGCGTGCGGACCGACGAGTCGCCGAGCACCAGGCCCGGTACGGCGCGGCTTGCCATGGGCAGTCCTTTCCCTGGGATCACCGTCTTGGGGATCACGGTCACGGTGTCACGCACTGTGGTCGGCCCGCAACAGGTTTTCCCGGGCGGCGGGCCGTCACCAGGTGTGCGGGATGCGCTCCAGGACGCCGTCCGCGAAGACGTCGTACAGCGGCAGGGTCTCCAGGTGGACGTAGCCGATGTGGCAGTCGCAGACCGCGAGCGGGCAGGGGCGCGGGGCGAGGCGGGCGCGGTAGGAGCCGTCGTAGAGGTTGCCGAGTTCCTCGCGGACGAAGTGGCAGCGGCGGACGGTGCCGTCGCCGTCGACCGACACCACCGACTCGCCGGTCCGGCAGGGGCGGCCGGCACTGGGGTGGGCGTTCCGGCTGAAGCCGAAGTGCGGGTCGAGGGCGGTCCAGTCGGCCGCCTCGGCATCCGTGTAGGTGTACCCCTCGGCGGCGTTGATCCAGACGTAGGCCTCCGGGGACAGCTCGGCGCGCAGTCGCCGGGCGGCCGCCAGGTGCTCCGGCTGCCCCACCACCCCGATGCTGTAGCGCGCGCCCAGGGCGTCGAGTTCGCGGCACTTGGCGAGGAAGCGGTCGTGGTCGACCTGGCCGGGGTGGTAGGTGACCCAGAGCGCGAGGGTGGTGAGGTCCGCCTCGGCCAGCCAGCCGGTGCGGCAGCTCAGGTTGGTCTGGATGGCGACCCGCCGCACGTGCGGCAGCCGGCTCAGGTCGACCATGGCCCGGCGGTACCAGGACCGCACCAGCCCCTCGCCCCAGGGGGTGAACAGCACCGAGACGGTGTCACCGGTGCCGGCGCGGTCGGCCACCCAGCCGGTGAACCGCTCCAACGCGGCGCGGTCGGCGCGCAGTTGCTCCGGCGTGTCGCGCCGCTTGGCGAACGGGCAGTAGGGGCAGTCGTAGTCGCAGGAGGCCAGCGGGCCCCGGTAGAGGATGCCGAGGTCGAGGGGCTGTCCGTTCGGGGTGTCGGCGGCGTTGGAGGAGGCGTCGGTGGTGGTGCCGGTGGTGGAGGGCATGCCGAGGAAGGTCATTTCGCCTCGTATTCGGCCATCAGCGTGCGCACCTCGGGCGAGAACAGCATCGGGCCGACCGCGTCCGAGTGCGCCAGGCCCTCGGGCGACAGGCGGAGGTCGGTGTCCGTGCCGCCGTCCGCCAGCCAGCCGCGGGCCGCGAACGCCGCCAGCTCGGCCGGGAAGTCCTCGGCCGGCGTCCCGCCGAAGCGGGCCCGGTACTCGTCGAGCGCCAGCCCCTCGGCCTGGAGCAGCGACTGCACCAGGTGCCGCCGCCGCGCCTCGGCCGGCGTCATCGCCCGGCCTACCAGCGCGCGGTCGAAGGTCTCGGTGGCCACGTAGTCGTCGATGATGCGGCGTACCTCGGTGGCGTCCACCGCGTAGTCGAAGGAGTAGTGCAGCCGGGACGTGTAGGAGCGGGCGCCGCAGCCGAGGCCGACCATGCCGTCGGTCTGGCAGGCGTACTCGCTCACCCCGGCCTGCGGGGCGGCCGCCCGGCGGAACATCCGCATCGACACCTGCTGGTAGCCGTTGGCGAGCAGGTGGTCGCGGCCGGCCCGGTAGAGCGCGAGCCGGCGGGCGTCCCACTGGACCGGGCTCTCCGCCTCCCCGCGCCGGGCGAGACCGGTCAGCGGGCGCACGTAGAGCGGGTAGAGGTACAGCTCCTCGGGCTGCCAGGCCAGCGCGGCGTCCAGCGAGTGGAGCCAGCTGGCCTCGGTCTGACCGTCGATGCCGTAGATGAGGTCGATGTTGAGGACCGGGAACCCGGCGTCGCGGATCCGGCCCAGCGCGGCCTCGACGTCGGCGCGCTTCTGCGGGCGGACCGCCGAGCGGGCCTCCGCGTCCACGAAGGACTGCACGCCCAGGCTGAGGCGGGTGGTGCCCCGCTCGGCGAGCACCGCGAGCCGGTCGGCCGTGGCCGTGGCGGGGGAGGCCTCGACCGACAGCGGGACCGCCCGCAGGTCGGCGCCCATCCGGTGCTCGGCGATGTCGCAGAGCCGCTCCAGCTCGGCGGCGCTCAGGTAGGTGGGGGTGCCGCCGCCGAACGCGGCGAGCGCGAACCGGGCGCCGTCGCCCAGTGCCGCGCGCACGGCGCCCGCCTGCCGGTCGAGGGCGTCCAGGTAGGCCGTGGTCAGGCCGTCCGGGCCGCCGATCCGGGTGAACAGGTTGCAGAAGCCGCAGCGCACCTCGCAGAACGGGATGTGCAGGTAGAGGGAGAGCGCGTGCTGTGCCTCGCCCTCCCACAGCTCGCGCAGCGGCGGCCGGTCGGGCAGCTCGCGGTAGGCGGTCTTGTGCGGGTAGGCGTAGACGTACGACTGGTACGGGGGCGCGTACGGCGGCTCGGCCGCCGCTGCGGGCCCGGGCGCGGAGGCCGTGTCGTGCGACGGGCGGGCGGGGGCGGTGGTCATGCGGTCTCCTCGGCGGGCGTGGCGGAGGGCGGGGTGCTCGCGGGGAGCGTGAAGTGGGCGTACGGCACCGTCCAGACGACCTCGTGGCCGATCCGGTGGCCGGTGTAGCCGTCCTCGCCGTAGGCCGTGCCGTGGTCCGAGCAGACGATCGCGAAGCACGGCCGGCGGGCGCTCATCGCCGCGAACAGCCGGCCGATGTGGGCGTCCACGTACTCCAGGGCGGCGGCGTGGCTCGCCCGGCTGTCGCCGTGCTCGCGGGTCGCGCCGGGCAGGTGGAACCAGTTCGGCTGGTGCAGCGCCGGGACGTTGACGAAGAGGAAGAGCGGCTGTCCGGCCGGCTGTTCGGCGGCGACCTGCTCGGCGCGGGCGACCTGCTCCTCGAAGGAGGTCGGCGAGGGCACCCCCATCTCCGGCGACCAGTGGCTCTCCTGGAAGAGCCCGGGCAGCACCGAGCCCAGCGGGCCCTGCTTGTTGAAGAAGCCGACGCCGCCGATGCAGACCGTCCGGTAGCCGGCGGCGGCGAGCGCGCCCGGCAGGTCCGGGGCGTCGAACACCCAGGTGCGCGGCGCGGTGCTCTCCGAACCGGCGAACCGGGCGGCGAACAGGCGGGGGTGCGGCCCGCCGGGCGCGGCCGGGGTCGGCAGGAAGCCGGCCAGGATCGCCTGGTGGGCGGCGTAGGTGAAGCTGCCGGGGGAGTGCCGCCGCTCCCAGCGCCCACCGGGCAGGTGCGCCGCCAGGTGGGGGATCCGTCCGGCGGCGGCCAGCTCCTCGGCGACGTCGAAGCGCAGGGTGTCGAGCGTGACGAGCAGCAGGTCGTGGCTGCCCACCACGGTGTTCATGTCGGGGGACTCGGGCGGGTGGACCGCGTCGGCGGGGCGGGTGCTGGGCTGGTGGTTCATCGGTGCTGTTCCGTACGTGGGTGGATCGTCGGGTGCGGGTGCGGGTGCGGGTGCGGGTGCGGGTGCGTGGGCGGAGGGGGCGGGGGCGCGCCGAGCGCGGCGAGCTGGGCGGCGTAGGTGTCGAGGCCCTCGGCGGGGCCGCCGGGCAGGCCGGTGAGATGGGGCAGCAGGTCGCCGAAGGCGTTGACCTCGCCGACCACCGTCCGCCGCCACGCCGCGGTCGGCAGTACGTCGACACCGACCATCGGGGAGTGCGGGAAGCAGGCGGCCGCCCGCTCCGCCGTCTCCAGCACGTCCGGCCAGGCCGGTCCGGCGACCTCCCGGGCCAGCTCCAGGCTGCCCCGGGCGCCGCCGAGGTGGAGGTTGGTCATCGGGTGGGCGCTGGTGCGGACCACCGCGTGGGTGGCCCGCCCGGCGACCACGACGACCCGCAGATCGGCCGAGCGGCCCGCCTGGGAGGCCTTCGGCACCCACTGCTCGACGTGCAGGCCGTCCGGGGCGAGCCGGTCGACCAGCTCCGCGACCAGCCGCTCCTCCTGGTAACGGCGGACCCGCAGCGAGTTGTGCAGCCGTCCGTCGGCGAGCTCCACCGAGGTGGTGGCCCGCAGCTGGCCGCGCGGGCCGAACTCCAGCGCCACCACGCCCGACGCGGAGGAGCCGTGGGACGGTTTGACGAAGACCCGGCGCAGCCCGGCGGCGTCCAGCCGGGCGCGGAGGTCCTCCCAGCCCGTGACGGCCGCCCCGTCGAGGGCCTGCGGCACCGGCACGCCGGCGCGCGACAGCAGCGCGTGCGCCCGCCGCTTGTCGAACATCACCGCGATCTCCTCCGGGTCCCCGAGCAGCCGCACCCCGGGGGCGTCGGCCAGCGCGCGCAGCGCGGCCATGACTCCGGCGTACCAGGCGGCGCCGCCCTCGACCCGGGTCGGCGCGTACTCCGTGCCGAGCGCCGGTCCGCGCAGCAGCGCGTCCACGGCCTCCTCCTCGCCGGGCGACTCGATCCGCAGCACGGTGCCCGCGGGCGGCCGGTACCCGCCGCGCAGCAGGTCGAGCCAGGGCAGGACGGCGGGCTCGGGCAGTCCGGCGGCCCGGGCGGCGGCCGCGAACAGCGTCACCCGGCGGTGGCCGGGGTTGCCGAGCACGGTCAGCCGCCCGTCGGGCGGCAGCCGGTGCTCCGGCCGGGCCGGGCGCGCGGCCCGGGCCCGGTCGGAGCTCTGGGGGGTCGTCGTCAGCATCGGTGCCCGCCTACTCGGCCACCGCGACGTAGCGCCACTCGTCCTCGTCGTCCTCCTCGGCGTCGGAGAGGTCGACGTCGACGCCCGGCAGGGCCTGGCGCACCCGCTCCTGCATGGCGTCGGTGAGGTAGTGGTGGTGCAGGTCGAGGGACTTGAGGTGGGTGAGCGGCTGGCCGTCGAGCAGCGCGGCCGCGCCCTCGTCGCTCAGCACGCCCATCGCGAGGCTCAGCGACTCCAGCTGCGGCACCACCGGGGCGTGTGCGACGGCGGCGGCGATCTCGTCCTGGAACTCGCTGTTCTCCAGGCCGAGGTGGCGCAGCGACGGCAGCCGGGTGCCGGCCAGGAACGGCGCGAGGTCGTCGATCGTCGCGTCGCCCCCGTACTCGTCGACGCCCAGCCACAGCTCCAGGCGCTCCAGCGCGGGCAGTTCGCTCGCGGCGACCGCCCGGACCACGTCGTCCGGCAGCCCGCCGGCCTCGAACCGCAGGTCGGTCAGCCGGTCGTGCCGCACCGGGTGGAGCACGAGTCCGTTGCCGCCGCGCACCACCAGGGTGGTGATCTGCGGGAACGCCTTCAGCACCGGGGTGACGTCCGACATCTCCAGCCAGGAGATCTCGCAGTCCTCGGACGTCACGTCGGCGATGTACAGCGCCTCGAGGGCGGGGAACCGATCGGCGTCGGCGACGATCCGGTCGAGCGTCTCGCGCACCGGTACGTAGTCCCGCACCCACCAGGGGCCGATGAGCAGGGCGCGGACGGCGGAGGGGTCGACCGCGGCGAGGAAGGCCGACCAGAGTTCGTCGAAGCCGTGCTTCGACCCGTAGCCGACGGCCAGCCGCCAGGCGGCGGTGTCCGCCGCGGGCAGCTCGTCGGTCAGCCCGCGCCGGTCGTGCCGGCCGGGCTCGTTGAGCGAGAGGTTGACGACCGGAAGGTGGAGGAAGTGGTCGCCGAGCTTGGTGATGAACACAGGTGCCCCCCTGGGCGGCGTGCATGGCGCTGGTGCTTGAGCGGGTGCGGGTAGCGGACGGGTGGACGCAGGCGCGGGCTACTCGGCGACGGCGACGTAGCGCCACCGGTCGTCGGGCTTGCCGGGCTCGGAGAGGTCGATCGCCACTCCGGGCAGGGAGTCGCGCAGTCGCTGCTGCATGGCGTCGGTGAGGAAGTGGTGGTGCAGGTCGAGGGACTTGAGGTGGGTGAGCGGCTGGCCCTCCAGCAGCGCCGTCGCACCCTGGTCGGTGAACACGCCCATCGACAGGTTCAGCGACTCCAGCCGGGGCACCACGGGGGCGTGCGCGACGGCGGCGGCGATCTCGTCCTGGATCTCGCTGTTCTGCAGGCCGAGGTGGCGCAGCGCGGGGAAGCGCGCGCCGTCCAGGAACGGCTCCAGGTCGGCCAGCTCGGTGGTTCCGCCGTAGTTGGCCACCCCGAGCCAGAACTCCAGCCGCTCCAGGGCGGGCAGCTCGCTGGCGGCGACCGCCTGCGGCACCTCGCGGGGCAGGCCGCCCGACTCGAAGCGCAGCGCCCGCAGGTGCTCGTGCTTCACCGGCTGGAGCCCCATGCCCTCGCCTTCGCCCTCACCCTCGCCCTCGGCGGCTTCCTCGCAGGTGCCGCGCACCACCAGTTCGGTGAGCAGCGGGAAGGTCGTCAGCACCGGCGTCACGTCGATCATCTCGATCCAGGAGATCTCGTTCTCCTCGAACGTGATGTCGCCGATGAACAGGCCGCGCAGGCCGGGCAGCCGGTCGGCCGCGCCGAGGATCGCGGCCAGCGGCCCGGCGAAGCTCTCCGGGCCGTCCTGCGACCACTCGCCGACCACCACGGCGCTCACCCGGGCGGTGTCCACGCGGTCCAGGAACTGCTGCCAGCGCGCGGCCCAGTCCTCGTCCGCCTCGAACTCGATGGCGATCTTCCAGGCCACGGCGGCGGGATCGGGCAGCGGGGCGCCCCCGTCGACGGCCGCGACGAAGTCGAGGACGGGGAGGCCGTGGAACTCCTCGATGTGGTTGTTGACCGTCATGCGCTGCTCCTCGGAGGGGTCGGTGCGGGCCGAACAAGTGTCTACCAGCCCCGACCGACAATCCGGTGCCCGGGGCGTCGCCCGGGCGCGTTGCGCACGCCTCCCCCGCGCCCCGCCGGCCCCGTTCGGCACGGCCGCCACCCGGGCCCCGGACGTCGTTGTCAGACCCCTGTCCTATGGTCCGGGGCGTGGGATTCCGATGCGTCGTCGAGTCGGTGAGGGAGAGCTGATGTTCCGTCAGGGAGATGTGCTGATGGTTCCGGTGGAGGAGGCCGCGGTGCCGGCCCGGGTGGAGTCGCTGGCCGCGCAGCCCCGGGACGCGCGGGGCCGGATGGTGCTGGCGCTGGGCGAGGTCACCGGGCACGCGCACGCGGTGGTCGGCCCAGGGGAGCTGCGGCGCGAGTCGGGGCCGTTCGGCACGGCGTGGCTGCACCTGCCCGAGGGCGGCCGGGTGGTGCACGAGGAGCATGCGGCGATCCCGCTGCCCAAGGGCTGGTACCGGGTGGTCCGCCAGCGCGAGTACGTGCCGGGCGCGGTGCGCGTGGTTGCCGACTGACGGACGGTGGCGCGCGCCTGGGCGCGCGGACGCAGTGGACACGGACGAGGGCGGGCGCGCGGCGCCCGCGGCACGGCCGGGCGGGGTGCCCGGGCGGGAACGGAGAGTTGTGATGGTGACTGGACAGACGGCACCGGCCCGCGTGGCGGGCGGACCCGCCGAGGTGACGGCCCGCTGGCGGGCGGCCGCCGCGGCCACCGGCCCGGCCGACCGGGCCGGGGTCGAGCGGGCGGTGCGGGCCGCCTACCGGGCCGCGGGCCTGGCCGAGCCCGCCGCCGTGCGGTGGTTCGGCTCGCCGCTGGCGGCCGCCGAGGCGGCGCTGGAGCTGCGCGAGGCGGGCGCGGTGACGGTGCGCGAGGCGGTCCGCACCCTGCCCTGGGAGGCGGTGCGCCGCCAGGCCGTCGAGCGGACCGGCGCGCTCGGCTGGGCGCCGCTGTGGGCGCTCACCGGCGGTGAGCTCGGCCCGGTGACCAATGTGCTCGCCGACCGGATCCGCGGCGCCGTCCTCGACCGGCTCGCGCCGGAGCCGGACACCGAGAACGACGAGGACGAGGTGGTCGAGGCCGCCCGCGAGCGCCGGACCGCCGCCCGGATCGCGCTGCTCGACGCCGTCCGCGGCCAGCACGACGCCCCCTGGTTCGCCGCCCTGGAGGCGGCCGGCGCGCTCGGCCCGTCGCCGGAGGCGCCGGGCGGCCCCGCGGCCGAGGCCGTCACCGCGCTGGCGGAGGTCGCCCTAGGGGCGGGCTGGTGGTGGCCGTACGCGGACGTGGCACTGGTCAGTGAGCGCCCGGTGGCACTGCACCGCGACGAGGCGGGCCGGCTCGACCGCGCCGACGGCCCGGCCCTGGCGTACTCCGACGGCTTCGCCCTGCACGCCTGGCGGGGCATGCCCGTGCCCGCCGAGTTCCTCGCCGGGCTCGGTACCGTCACCGTCGAGCGGATCCGCACCGAGGAGAACGCCGAGCTGCGCCGCGTCCTGCTGGAGCACTACGGCTACGAGCAGTACCTGGCCGACTCCGGCGCCGTCCCGGTGCACCAGGACGAGACCGGCGTGCTCTGGCGGATCGACCTGCCCGACGACGAGGCGGTCGTGATGGTCGAGGTGGTCAACTCCACCGCCGAGCCCGACGGCACCTTCCGCACCTACTGGCTGCGGGTCCCGCCCGGCACGCTCACCGCGCGCGCCGGGGTGGCCTGGACGTTCGGCATCACCGAGGCGGAGTACCACCCGCAGCGCGAGACCTGACGGGTGCTGCCCCGCCGGGCAGCCGACCCGGGGCGGCGGCAGGGCCCGGTCACCGGAAGGCGGCGGCGTTCCGGCGGGCCCGGCCGGCGAACGGCGTAACCGGGTTTCCCGGCAGCCGCTCGACGTCCGGGCCGACCTGCCGTTCGGTGGCGGTCGGTTCGCCCAGGATGTCGAGGGTGCGGTCGGCGACGCCCGACTCCGGGCCATGGAAGCGGAGCCGTGAGGTTTGCAGGTACCGGATCCGGCTGACACGATGCCGGGTCCGAGCCTGGGACCGGAGCCGACAGCGACGAGTTCACGGAGCTCCGCGGAGGCGCTCCGCGCTTCGCCGACCTCCGGATCAACGCCCGAAAGGCTCTGGGGACGACCACCGGCGTCGGCCGGCCCCGATCATTCCGCACGGGGAGGACGGCGCGGGCCGGGCCACCGGGGCCGTCGCGGAAATCGGGTCGACGCGGTCGCCCGGGGGCGACACCCTGCCCGCATGGAGTTCTTCACCTACCACCGGGACCGGCCCCGCTCGCTCGCGCTGCGCGAGGGGTTGCTGGAGGACCACCGGTCCTACATGGACGGCTTCGCCGCGGAGATGATCGCGCGCGGCCCCACCCTGTCCGATGCCGACGGCACCCCCACCGGCAGCGTCCACGTCCTCGATCTGCCGGACCCCGCCGCCGCCCGGGCCTTCGCCTTCGACGAGCCGTGCTACCAGGCGGGCGTCTACCGGGACGTCCTGCTGCGGCGGTGGCGCAACCTCCTGGGGCGCACCATGGCGGACTTCCCCGGCGGCCGCACTGGCGGCAACCGCTACCTGGTGCTCGGCCTCGGCGCCGGTGCGGCCGCCGACCTCGCCCCGCCGTCCGAGCGCGACGAGCTGATCGCCTACGGTCCGCTCCTCTCCGACGACGGCGGCGCCTGGCTGGGCACCGCGGCCCTCCTGCGCGCCCCCGACCCGCACACCGCCCGCGCCGTCCTCACCGAGGGCTGCTACGCCGCCGTCGAGGTTCACCGCTGGCAGTTCGGCGGCCGGGCCTGACGGGGGACCGGTGCGGCCGGGGGGGGGCTTGGGAACGCGGCACCGCCCGCGCCTGGGACGGGCGCGGGCGGTGCGGATTCGATGGAGCGGTGGGGTCAGCTGACGTCGATGCCGTCGAAGGAGCCGATGATGGCGTCGCCGCCGACATTGGTGATCTCGCCGCCGGCGAGCTGGTTGCCGGTGCCGATGACGGTGATGGTCGTGGTGACGACCGTCACCTCGTCGGCGAAGGCCTGGGAGGTGGGCAGGGAAAGGGCGCCGACGGCGGCGACGAGGACGGCGAACGTACGGATGGTGCGGTACATGGTGCATATCCCTTCGTGAACCAACGGTGCTTCGAACCCTAGATACCTGCACGGTGTCAGGGATAGGAATGTCACCCGAACGGATTGATGTGCGTGTCGCCTGGCGGACTTCGTCGTTTTGCACTCAGGGGGATCTCGGCCTGGCGAATAAATGATCATCAGAGCGGTTCGCGGAGCCGGAAAATCGGATTGCCTACCCGGGGGTGCGCTGTCACAGTGCTCCTGCGGTCGGGCCCCGGCCGTACCGGGGGACGGGAGGGCCTGGAACGGTGCCGCCATCACCTGCAGAACTGGCGGCGGCCTACGACCGGCCGCCGTACCGCACGCCCTCCCCGCCGCCACGGGAGCGGCACGAGGTGGTCCTGGACGTGCTGCTGCCCTGGCGGCTGGCCGGACGGGTCTACGGTCCGTACCGGATGATGCGGCTGACCGCCTCCGGGGTCACCGCCGTCGTCGGTGCCGAGTTCCTCGGCCCCGCCGTCCAGCCGATCGCGACCAGGGCCGCCGCGGAGACGCTCGACCCGGTCGTCGAACGCCTGCTGACGCTGCGGGCCCTCCTCGGCCTCGGCATCGTCCTGTACCTCGTCCGCGCGGTGACCGGGACCTGGACGACCGGCGACCTGCTCACCGAGCTGATCGGCGTGGACAGCGTCGTCATGCTGCTCACCGGCCCGATCGCGTTGGTGCTGGGCTGCGTGCCGCTGCTCCTGCTGGCCTATCCGGGCACCCGGCGGCGGGTGGGCCGGCTGATCGTCCGGCCGCTGCTGGTCGGGCTCTTCACCGCCGTCGTGTTCGTCGTCATGATGCGATCGGCCTTCTTCCCCCTGGCCGGCCTGCTGATGCTGTGGCTGGCACCGTTCAACCTCTGCGTGCTCTACCTCGTGCACCGCAACTCCTTCGCCGTGCGCGCCCACCCCCTGGTGAGGCCCCTGGTCGCGGTGCCCCTGGTCTGGCTGACCGCCCTCGGGCACGTCCTGTTCGTCGACACGAAGGGCGCCTCCACCCACGGCCCGGCGCTGGTGGCCCTGTTGGCGGGCCCGATCGGGGTCACCGTGACCGCGGTGGTCGAGATCGTGCTGCTGCGGCGCCGGCACCGGGTCGGATTCCGCGGACCCCTCGGGGAGGCCGGGGGCTCCGCGGGACTCCGGGCATGACCGTCGAGGGGGGCGTCAGCCCGCGCGGCCGGAGCCGGCCGCGCGGGCGAGCAGGACCGGCTGGAAGAAGCCGGTCGCGGATGGCGGCTGCCACTCCACCGCGGTGAAGCCGGCCTCGGCGGCGAACCCGCTGAGCTGATCCCGGGTGAGCGCCCAGTACGACGTGCGGTGCACGCGCACCGCTCCCCAGCCCTCGCGATCCGCGTCCTCGCCGCTCTCCCCGTCCTCCCCGCCGTCGCGATGCGCGAGCCGGAAGAGCTCCAGGTCGTACCGCTCACCGTCATCGTGCCAGTGCCACAGCTGGAAGGTGACGGTCCGTCGGCCATGCTCGTCCGTCGCCACCTGGGGTGCCGTTGACGTCGGCCGGTCGCGCCGCAGTTCGTCGTACGGGCGGACGGAGAGCAGCAGCAGGCCGCCGGGGCGCAGCACCCGGTGCAGTTCGGCGAACGCGGTGCGCACGTCCGCCGCGGCGAGCAGGTGCGGCAGCGCGTTGTCCGCGCAGACGACGGCGTCGAACCGCCCGTCGGCGCAGGGGAGTCGGCGCATGTCGGCGGCCGCGGTCGGCAGGTGCAGCCCGCGGGCCGCCGCCTCGCGCGCGGCCCGGGCGGCGGCGGCCGGGCTGAGGTCGGTGCCGGTGACCCGGTGGCCGTGCGCGGCGAGCCCGATCGCCTGGGTTCCGATGCCGCAGGCGCAGTCGAGGAGGTCGGCCGGTGCGTCGCCGAGCCGGGCGCGCAGGAGCGCGTCGAGGCTCGCGCCCTGCCGCTCCACGCTCGCCTCCCAGTCGGCGTAGACCCGGTGGTAGTCGGCGGCCAGGTGATCGTAGAAGCGGGCGACGGAACGGTCCGGCCCACCGGTAGGCGCGTCCATGCGGTCACGCTAGCGGAGCCCCGGCCGACCCGTCCCCGGAGATTTCGCGGGCTACGGGGCGCTCAGGCCGCCGCGGGCCGGTAGACGGTCAGCGCCCGGGGGGCCTTGGCCAGCCGGAGCGCGCCGGCGGCGGGCAGGGACTCGCCGTCGACGGCGAGCCGGTCGGCGTCGCCCAGGGCGTCCAGGTCGAGGGCTCGGAGCCGGGCGGCGTGGTAGACCCGGGAGCGGGCGAGCGTGCCGGAGAGGAACGCGGCCGCGAGCCGGGTCCGGGCCAGCGGCCGTCCGCCGTCGACCACCCGGACGTCCAGCAGGCCGTCGGCGAGCCCGCTCCGGTGGGTCGGGGCGAAACCGGGCGGATCGTAGGCGCCGTTGCCCGCGAACAGCAGCCAGAGCCGGCGTTCGCGCCCGCCCGCCCGGACGGTGACCGGCTCGGCGGTGGTCAGCACCCGCGCGGTCGCCACCGCGAGGGCCGGCCACTTGCCCAGCCGACCCTCGAACTCCTCGCGCAGCCGGACCAGTTCGGGATAGACGCCCAGGCTGAAGGTGTTGAGGAAGTGCCGGCGCTCGGTGTCGTCGGCGGCCAGGCCGAGGTCCACCCCGCACGCCTCGCCGGCGGTCACGGCCGCCGCCGTCGCCTCGATGCCGTGGATGCCGAGGTCCAGCGCGAAGTGGTTGAGGGTGCCGCCGGGGAAGACCGCGAGCGGCAGGTTGCGTTCCACGGCCAGTCCGGCGGCCAGGTTGACGCTGCCGTCGCCGCCGCAGACCCCGAGCGCCCCGCCGGCCGCCGCGGCCCGGTCGGCGGCCTCGGCGAGCAGCGCGGGCAGGTCGTCCTCGGGCCCGGAGAGCCGGACGTCGGCCCGGGGCAGCAGGGCGCGCAGCGCGGCGACCGTCTCCTCGGGGCCGTCGGCGGACAACGAGCCGCTGCCGGAACCGGAGTTGACCACCACCCACAGGCCAGCCCCCTCGGGGAGCGCCGGGGCCGGACGGCGCGGCGGCCCGGCGGCCGGCCGCAGATGGGAGGCCCGGGGCCACCACCGGAGCGTGAGCACCGCGAGTGCGGAGCCCAGGGCGAACCCCGCCAGCACATCGCCCGGGTGGTGCGCGCCGGTGTACACCCGGGAGGCGCCGACGGCCAGGGCGACCGGTGCGAGCAGCGCGGCCGCCGCCGGGGACTCGATCGCGACGGCCGTGGCGAACGCGGCGGCCGAGGCGGAGTGGCCGGAGGGGAACGAGGTGGTGACCGGCTGGCGGAGCAGCCGCCGGGCCACCGGAACGGGGTGCAGCGGGGGCCGCGGGCGACGGGTCAGCTGTTTGGCCGCGATGTTGGCGGCGGTGGAGGCGAGCAGCAGCGAACTCACCCCGCGCAGTGCCGCCCGCCGTTCGGCCCGCCCGCCGACCGCCCCGAGCACGGCGGCCGTGCCGAACCAGAGCATCCCGTGGTCCGCGGCCCGGCTCAGCCGACGCAGCCAGGGACCGGCCAGCGACCCCGCTCCGAAGGGGCGGTGGGCCGCGGCGACCCGGTGGAACAGGGCCCGGTCGATGACGTCCAGTCGCCTCATTCGTTCGAGCCTAGACCCGATCGGCCGCCCGCGCGCGGTGAGCGGCCGGGCCTCGCCCGGGGCGGTACCCGGCCCCGCTGAGTACGGGTACTCAGGCGTGGCCCGCCGGTTCTGCGCAGACTGGTCGGCAGGACCCGCACCGCCGTCACCGAGGACCCACGCCACCGCCATGCTGAGCCGCGCCTCCACCCTCCTGCTGCCCGCCTTCGGCCGTCTGCACATCACGGCCGACCCCGCCGACGCCGATGGGCCCGCTCCGGGCAGCATCGTGGCGGCCAACCACACCTCGCTCGCCGACCCCGCCGTCGTCCTCGCCGCCCTGCACCGGCTCGGCGCGCGGCCGGTCGTCCTGGCCACGGCCGGGCTCTGGCGGGTCCCGCTGCTCGGACCGGCGCTGCGCCGGGAGGGGCACATCCCGGTCCACCGGGGCACCGCGCGGGCGGCGGAGTCGCTCGACGCGGCGGCCGAGGCCCTGGCCGCCGGGCGGGTCGTGCTGATCTACGGCGAGGGCGGACTGCCGCGCCGCCGGGACTCCGGGGAACTGCCGCCCGGCCCGTTCCGCAGCGGCCTGGCCCGCCTGGCGCAGGCCACCGGCGCGCCGGTCGTCCCGCTCGGCCAGGCCGGATCCCGCCGACTGACCTCGGGCGGCCCGCTCAAGCAGTTCGCCGGCCTGGTCACCGCCCCGGTCCGCCGTCCCACCCTGCACGTCCACCTCGGCGCCCCGCTGCACCTGCCGGCCGACACCGCCGCGGCCACCGCCGAGGCCCACCGCGCCGTCACCGCCGCCTGGACGGTCGCCGCCCGCCGGGCCGGGAGGGCTGGAGCGGAGCCCGGGCCGGCGTGATCCGGCCCGTCGGCGCCCTGCCGGCGTCGAGGCCCCGGTAGCGACGGTCGGGTGATGCCGGGGAGGTGGTCGCCCGCGGCGGCCGCACCGGCGAGGCGCCGGGGCGGTGCCGTGCTGCTCGACAGCCCGAGGAGCCCCAGAAGACGACCTCGTCCGGCTGGTCGTCGGCGTGGAGCACCGTGCGGCGGCCCGTCCAGCGGCCGGGGGACAGCGTCTCGTGCGCGTCGGCCTCCACGGTCCGCGACCAGCCGGCGAGGGCGGACCGCTGCGAGCCGAAGAGCGCCAGAACCTCGTGGTCCGCCAGGGGGTGGAGCCGGTGGAAGAAGGTCCCGCCGTGAAGATCGGCGGCCGGCGCGGCCGGATCCCCGGCCTCGTGGATGTCGAGGACGGAGTGGGTGCCGCCCTCCAGAGCCTCCTCGTCCTCCAGGAGTGCCATCAGCTCCGCGACCGTCGCGGGCGGTGCCTCGCCCTCCAGGGGGTGGTACTGGTAGTCGCCGGCGGTGAGCACCTCCAGCTTCGGCGCGTCGAGCGAGGCGGCGAGGCCGCCGAGCCGGCGCCTACGGTAGCTCCACCCGGTCGCGCCCACAGTCGTCCGCTCCTTCGTCCACCCCGGATCCGGTCCGCATCAACCCCACGCTGTCGACCGCTTCTGACACACCGTCCGCGGAGTACCGGTCGGGGAGGGCCCGGCCGCCCCGCGCGGGGCCGGTGTCCGGGGCCGGTGTCGGTGGGGTGGTCTACGGTCGCGGCATGGATCACGAACACGACGCGACGGCAGGGCTGTTCACGACGATCGGCCGCACGGTGGTGCTTGTGGAGGACGCCGACGCGGCGCTCGCCTTCTACCGGGACGGCCTCGGCTTCACCGTGCTCTTCGACGGGGACCTCGACGGGTACCGGCTGCTGCACGTGGGGCCGGCGGGCGGGGCGGGGGCTGGGCTGTGGCTGATGCCGGCGGAGTCCGCGGACGCGCGGGCGGCGGTGGGGTGCCAGACGGGCGGCATGCCGCTGCTGGTGCTCCACACGGACGACCTCGACCGGGTGGCGGACCGGCTGGCGCAGCTCGGCGTGGCCACCCGGCCCGGCGTGCCGGACGGCGGGCCGGGCCGCTCGCTGCACTTCCGGGACCTCTACGGGAACGAACTGATCGCCGCCCAGCTGTAGGCGCGCCGGGGCCGGAGGACGTCGCGGGCGCCGCCCGGGTGGTGCCGGTCCTCACGGCGGAGGCCCACTGGGAGCGGGCGCGCGAGCTGCGTGCCCTGATCCGGGCGGAGGGGCCGTCCGTGGCCCGCTCCGCCCGGTTCCTCATCGAGGCCCGCGTGCCCTGACGACACCCGGGGACCCTGACCCGGGGACCCTGACACCCCAGGGGGCGGGCGCGTCAGCCGGCGGCGACCAGGTCGAGGTAGTCCTCGCTCCACAGGTCCTCGTCCCCGCCGGGCAGCAGCAGGACCCGGTCCGGCCGCAGCGCCTCGACCGCCCCCGGGTCGTGGGTGACCAGCACGATCGCGCCCGGATAGCCGCCCACCGCCGCCAGCACCTCGGCCCGCGAGGCCGGGTCGAGGTTGTTGGTCGGCTCGTCGAGCAGCAGCACATTGGCACCCGAGTGGACCAGCCCGGCCAGGGCCAGCCTGGTCTTCTCGCCGCCGGACAGCACCCCGGCGGGCTTGTCGGCGTCGTCGCCGCGGAACAGGAACGCGCCGAGCACGTGCCGGACGTCGCCGTCGCCGAGCCCCGGCGCGGCCGCGGCGAGGTTCTCCCGGACGGTGCGGTCCGGATCCAGGGTGTCGTGCTCCTGGGCGAAGTAGCCGAGCCGCAGTCCCGGCCCGGGAACGACGCGCCCGCCGTCCGCGGCCTCCCGGCCGGCCAGGATCCGCAGCAGCGTGGTCTTGCCCGCCCCGTTGGGGCCGAGCACGACGAGCCGACTGCCCCGGTCGACGGCCAGGTCGAGCCCGTCGAGCACGGCGCGCCCGCCGTAGGACTTGGCGAGGCCGACCGCGCCGAGCGGCATCCGGCCGCAGGGCGCCGGCTCGGGCAGCCGGATGCGGGCGGTGCGCTCGGCCTGGCGGACGGGTTCGAGCGCCGCGATCATCCGGTCGGCCCGGCGGGCCATCGACCGGGCGGAGACGGCGGTCGCCACGTTGGCCCGCATCCGGTCGGCCTGGGCGTGCAGGGCGGCGGCCTTGCGCTCGGCGTTGGCCCGCTCGCGGGCGCGGCGGCGCTCGTCGGCCGCGCGCTGCGCCAGGTACGCGGCCCAGCCGGTGTTGTGGACGTCGACCGTGGCGCGTTGCGGATCCAGGTGGAAGACCCGGTTGACGGTGTCGGCGAGCAGCGGCACGTCGTGGCTGATGAGCACCAGCCCGCCCGGGTAGCCGGCCAGGTGGCCGCGCAGCCACTGGACGGCGTCCGCGTCGAGGTGGTTGGTGGGCTCGTCGAGCAGCAGGGTGCCGTGGTCGGCGAAGAGGATCCGGGCCAGCTCGACCCGGCGCCGCTGGCCGCCGGAGAGTGCGCCGAGCGGGCTGTCCAGCACCCGCTCGGGCAGGCCGAGGCCGGCCGCGACCCGGGCGGCCTCGGCCTCCGCCGGGTAGCCGCCACGGGCCTGGAACTCGGCCTCGGCCCGGCTGTAGGCGGCCATGGCGCGGCGCTGGGCGCGCTCGTCACCGGCGGTGGCCATGGCGTTCTCGGCCGCGCGCAGGTTCCGGACGGCGGCGTCCAGGCCGCGCGCCGCCAGGATCCGCCCGGTGACGGTCACGGCCGGGTCGGCGGCGCGGGAGTCCTGCGCGAGGTAGCCGACCGGGCCGGTGCGGGTGACGGTTCCGGCGGCGGGGCGCAGCCGCCCGGCGAGGGTGGCGAGCAGGGTGGTCTTGCCGGCGCCGTTGCGGCCCACGAGGCCGATGCGGTCGCCGGGGGCGATGTGGAGGGTGACGTCGGACAGCAGCAGGCGGGCGGCGACGCGCACGTCGACACCACGGGTGGTGATCAAGGGAATGACGCTCCGTAACAGCGAACGGACACACGGGTGGCGTGGTGGCGGGTCCGTCAGCTAGGAGATGCGGGGCGTCGACATGGCGCCGAGGTTAACCCGCGATGCCCGGCGGGCGCACACGAATTTCTCCCGGGACGGAATTCCGGGAAGCCCTTGTCCGGGCATGTCCGTGACATGTTCCATGGGCCCATGGGGCGTAGCGAGCTCGTTCTGATGACCGATCACGGCTCGACCGAGGGCAGCCGGGAAGCGCTGGCCACCGCCGTCCGGCGGCTCACCGGGCGGGCGCCGGTGCTGCTCGACGCGCGGCACTTCATGAGCGGCGGCCCGGCCGGTCCGCCCGGCGCCGGCCGGGTGTGCGGCACCGGCGACGGGGTCGTCCTGGAGGTCCCCGCCGAGGGTCTCGCGGTGCCCGCCCGGACGGTGATCCTGTACGAGATACCGCCGCACCGGCGCCTGGAGCTCGCCGACTGCCAGCGGGCCCTGCGCGAGCACGGCGTCCGCTCCCTCGGCACCGCCGTCGACGGCTGGCGCGCGGCCAGCGACAAGCGGCTGACCGTCGAGGCCCTCGCCCGCCACGGCGTCCGCCAGATGCCCACCGTCACGCTCTCCCGGCCCACCGCCGCCGAGGCCGCCGAGGTGTTCGACCGGCTCGGCGGCGACGTGTGGGCCCGCCCGGCGGTCGGCATGAGCGGGCAGGACGTCTTCCACGTCACCACCCGCGCCCGGCTCGCCGAGGCGGCCGAGTGCTACGCGCGGGCCGGCGCCGACTGGCTGCTCGCCCGGGACGCCCGCAACTTCACCGCGGACGGCCGCGGCCGCCACCAGTACCGGGTGACCGTGCTCGGCGGGCGGGCGCTGCGCGCCGTCGAGCACGTGCAGGACGACCCGGACGAGCCGTGCAACCTCGCCCGGGGCGCCGTCTCCACCCCGCTGTCGCCGACCGAGCTGCCCGCCGGGCTGGCGGAGCTGGCGGTGGCGGCCACCGGGGCCGTCGGGCTGCCCTTCGCCGCCGTCGACCTCGCGGCGGAGAGCGGCGGCGTGGTCTTCGAGGTCAACGTCCACCCGGCGTTCGGCTCGCCCGGTGCGGTGGAGGCGGTCGCCGTGCCGTACGTGGCGGCCCACCTGGATCCCGAGGGGCAATCGTCCTTCCAGGTCGCGAATATGACGTAGCGTCACGAGATCGCGCGCCGGGCGCGCGTCACCGGCGCACGCTCCTGAGGCGCTCACTACCGAACCCCCGGTCGAAGGAACCCTCCGGCGGGTACTAGACTCGGGGAGGTTGTGAAGGCACCTCGTTCGGTGAGGCGTCGCCATGGACACAGGCCACTGACCCCACGACGTCGAGAGACGCCCAGGGTCAGGACAGGTCTCCCCGGCCTAAGGGGTGACCCCAAGTGGCTGCACCCCGGGATCCCGGGGCGCTACGCCGTGGCGTGCCAAAGCTCTGACGAGATTCAGGGGTGCCCACCCGTCGTCGCGGCGCCCGTGCGCGCCCGCCCGGCGGTGTGGAGCCTCCTGGCGGCCCGGTTACGGCGACCCCGCGCGGGCGCCCCGACGGCGAGGAGGTGAGAGCAGTGGAGTGCAGTAGTAGTCCGGGTCGAAGTCGGCCCCGCCCCAGGATGTCGTCCCCCACTCTTCCTGGCACCCGGCACCCCTCCTCCCGTACCGCTCCCGGCCCCCGCCGCCGCACCGCCCGCCGCTGACTCCGGCGCGGCCGCGCGCGGCCCGGGCGCCGTGCGTGGTGGAGGACGGCCGGGCGCCTCCCGCCCGCCCCGCACCCGCGACCTGTCCTGTTCCCGGGTGCGGCGGCCACCGAACCGCGGAGGTACCCCGTCATGTCCGACTGGCGTGTACGCGCTGTGCGTGCGAGCAAGCGTCCCTTCACCCGTCCCGTCACCCCGGCCGGCGCCGCCGTCCAGCCGGCCCCCGAGCACTCGATGGACCCGCGCCCGGACCAGCCGGCCGAGCCGGTGAGCCTGGAGCGCTCCGTCGTCGACGCGGCCGTCTACCGCGACGGCCACCGCGTGCAGTCGGCCGCCAACCTGGCCGACGTCTACCGCGAACTGCCGGGCAAGCCCGGCACCATGGCCTGGATCGGGCTCTACCGCCCCGCCGAGTCCCAGCTGCTGGAGGCCGCCGAGCGGTTCAACCTGCACGAGCTGGCCGTCGAGGACGCCATCGTCGCCCACCAGCGCCCCAAGCTGGAGCGCTACGGCGACACCCTGTTCGTGGTGCTGCGCGCCGCCCGCTACCTGGACGACGTGGAGGAGGTCGACTTCGGCGAGATCCACCTCTTCGTCGGCCCCGACTTCGTCCTCACCGTCCGCCACTCCCAGGCCCCCGACCTCTCCGCCGTCCGCCGCCGCCTGGAGACCGACCCGGAACTGCTGGCGCTCGGCCCCGAGGCCGTGCTCTACGCGGTCCTCGACGCCGTCGTCGACGGCTACGCCCCGGTCATCGCCGGCCTCCAGCACGACATCGACGAGATCGAGACCGAGGTGTTCGGCGGCGACCCGCAGGTGTCCCGGCGCATCTACGAACTCTCCCGCGAGGTCATCGAGTTCCAGCGCGCCACCCGGCCGCTGCTGGAGATCATGCGGAGCCTGGAGGCCGGTTTCGGCAAGTACGGCACCGACGAGGAGCTCCAGCGCTACCTGCGCGACGTCGCCGACCACGCCACCTACGCCGCCGAGCGGGTCGACGGCTTCCGCCAGATGCTGCAGAACATCCTCACCGTCAACGCCACCCTGGTCTCGCAGCGCCAGAACGAGGAGATGAAGCAGCTCGCCGAGGCCGGCCACGCCCAGAACGACGAGATCAAGAAGATCTCCTCCTGGGCCGCCATCCTCTTCGCCCCGACCCTGATCGGCACCGTCTACGGCATGAACTTCGACACCATGCCGGAACTCCACTGGGCCTTCGGCTACCCCTTCGCGATCGCCCTGATGGCCCTGGTCTGCACCAGCCTCTACCTGATCTTCAAGCGCCGCGACTGGCTGTAGCCGGTGAACGGGAGGGCCCGGGGCCGGGAAGGAATCCGGACCTGCGGACCCCGTGGACCCCGTGGACCCCGAGCCACGGTGCGCCGGCGCACCGCTCCGCCCGACCGGGGGTGTGCCCGGTCGGGCGGAGCGGTGTCCGGGCGGCGGGCGGACCCGGGCGTCCACTCGGTCACAGTCTGTGCCGGGTCCACCAGACGACGGCGGCGACCACCGCACCACCCGCCGCCGTCGCGATTCCCCGGACCAACTCGTCGCCGACCATGCGGACGACCCGCCGCCACCCGCGGGGAAGGGGCTCATGGACAGTCGGGCCCGCGGCGTCGTGATGCGGTTCGGGCGGGGCTGCGGCCCGACTCGACGCGGCTTTCTCGAAGGACGTACCCTCCGGGACGGAACTGATGGCTTTCTCCGTTCGACATGGCGTGCTGGAAAGCTGTCGGATCTTGTGATGAGCGGCCCCTCGTTGGCGCGGGGGGCCGTCGTCGTTCCACCTCCGGGCCTGCGGCACCGGGCGGAGTCGTGCGGGCGTGAACCCAGGTGCGGACGGGCGGACGCCGTCCGTCCGCGGCGGGCCACCGGGAACGCGTTCGGTCAGCCCGCGCCCACGTGCGTGGGCCGTTCGTCGGCGAGGGCGTGAACAGTGGTGCCAGGGGCCATGCGTACCTCCGGGGAACGGGCCGTGTGATCACCGGCCTCGGGACCGCCGCCGCGGCGGTCCGGGTGATGGACATCGAGACTGACAGGCCTTGCCCAACCGGTGATCTGACATCCTGATAGCACCCGCTATCAACTCACCGGAGACCTCCCCGAGCGGGGTGATCGATAGAGTGCCGGCGCGGCACACCGCCGTGGGCGGCCGAGGAGGGGAGCCACAGTGGCCGGTGACCGGGGACCTCGTGGTTCCGAGCCGTCCGGGGCGTCGCCCTGGCGGATCTCGCCGACGGAGATCGCGACGCTCGCGCAGGTCGAGCGAGCCGTACCCGCCAACTGGCGGCGGCGGCACGACGATTTTCCCGCCCCGGTCGAGCATGTGGGCGGGCGTACCTACTTCGACGGCCGCGCGGTGGTCGACTGGCTCCTGACGACGGGCCGCGGCAACGCCGATGAGAACGACCTGGGCACGGAACTCGCCCTGCACACCCTGACCTCCTGGACCGCGCGCCTGCCGGCACGGGACCTGCTGGACGTGCTCACCGCGCTCCTGTGCGTCCGTCACGGCAAGGGCGGTCCGCTGGTCCTGGGCGGAACCAGCTGGGAGGAGGTCGTCGAGAGCGGCAGGGCGCTGGACGCGGACGACACCTGCCTCATGCGCGAGTTGGCGGCCGCCGGCCCGTGGGGCCTGTCGCTGGCCCGGCTCACCGACGAGCTCGCGGAGGCCGCCGCCAACATGCGCCGGCGCGGTGATCACCTGGCGGCGGCGCACCGTGCACCCGTGGCGGACGCCTTCGAATGGCTGCTCGGGGCACGCCGCCGATTCGGGCTCCACGAGCTGACGGCCGATACCCTCCACGGCGGGATGGCCGAGTGCATGGCGCGGGTCACGGGGATCGACGGTATGGCCGACCCGGTGGTCGCCAACCCGGACGCCCGCAGTGGCGACCTCCTGGTGGCCCTGCACGCTGCTGCCGGACGGGACAGCGGATGGCGGTTCCTCGCATCCGACCCGGACCCCGCGCTGGCCCGGCTCGTCCGGCGCCGGATGCTTGTCCGGGGTGTGACGGGGGCGGCCCTCGACGTCCAGGAGGGCGAGGGTGTCGCCGACGGCCGCGACGGCCCCCATGTGGTCGTCTCCGTAATTCCCTACCGGGGCGGCGAGAAACGGCGACCCGAAGAGGCACTGGAACGGGTCGAGGCGCTGACCGACCTTCTCGCCGACGGCTGCGTGGCCGTCGTCCTGGGTCCCGCCGATGCCTTGACGGAGCAGCTGAGCCCGCACGGCGAAGCGGACCGATTCCGCCGGACCTTCCTGACGGACGGACTCCTCAAGGCCGCCGTCGCACTCCCCGGCGGGGCCTTGCCCTATCGGCCGGGGTACCGCACCGCGCTGTGGGTACTGGCGCGCACACCCGAACGGGAGAGGCGGGGCCGGGTCCTGCTGGCGGACCTCTCGGGTGCGGACGCGTCGGGGCGGACGCTCGCCGGGCTCGCGGCGGACATCAGGGGGTGGAGCGCCGCCGGCTGGGACAACGACCGTCCGCTCGCGCTCCAGCACGGCGTGGTCGTCGCCGTCGAGGAACTGAACGGCCGCGCCGGGGCGGCGCTCTCACCCGGGCGGCGGCCCTCCGGCGCGGCCGTCGACCGGCCGGCGCGCATCGCCGACCTGGAGCTGCGGCTGAAGGACCTGGGCGAGCGAACCGCGCGGGACGCGGCCTCGCACGGGGACCTGCGGGTCCATGCCGCGCTCCGGCCGGACAGCAGGGGCCCGGTGCCCATGACCACCATCGCGAGGCTGCGGAGTGAACGCCGGCTGCGGACTCTCCCGGGCCACCGGATCGCCACCGGGGACCTGGCGGGAGCCGGAGACCACGTCGTCCTCACACCTGCGGAGGTCCTCGGGACGACGGCGGTCGGAACACACCGCATCGACCGTGCCCTGTTGATGACCGCCTACGGCCACGCCGCTTTCACCGAGCCGGGTGACCTGGTGGTCACGACCCAGCCCCGGTTCGGGGTGTACCTCGACGAGGACGGATTCTCCGTCGTCGCCCATCCCGCCCGGGTGCTCCGGCTGCGGAGGGGGAGCGGAGCGCGGGCGCGCCCGCGGGTCCTCGCCGCCCTCCTCGGTCTGGCCGCAGCGGACCACGGCCGTGGGCGGGGCTCGGTGCACACCGCGCGTACGCTCGAAAGGCTGGAGATCCCCGATGTCGGCACGGAGGAGGCCGAACGCCTGGAGGCCCTTCTCGACGAGATCGAGCGGCGGTCCTCGATCCTGCACCGGCAGGCCGAGGCCCTCCACGATCTGGGGCGCCTGGCCGCCGCCGGGACCGCCGACGGAACCCTGGCCCTGTACACCGACCGGTGACCGACCGACCCGCCCACGAGGGAGCTGAACCACCGCCATGCCGCCGCGCAGAAAGCAGGCCGACGCACGGATCGAGCCGTCCGGCATGCCAGCCTCCGAGGAGGCCCGGAGACTCCTCTGGACGGCCGCCGACAAGCTGCGCGGTTCCATGGCGGTCGCGCGGTACAAGGAGTACCTCCTCGGTCTGGTCTTCCTGAAGTACCTCTCCGACGCCTTCGACGAGCGCCGTCGGGAGATCGTCGAGGAGCTCGCGGAGGAGGGGCTGGACGCCGATCAGCGGGCGGGATTCCTGGAGGACAAGGACGAGTACATCGGGTATCACACCTGCTGGGTCCCGGAGACCGCCCGTTGGAGCGCCATCGCCGCCCGGACCGGGAGCGAGGAGATCGGCCAGTTCCTCGACGACGCGGTTGGCGCCGTCATGCGCGAGAACCCCTCGCTCGCCGGTGTGCTGCCGAGGATCTACGGCCAGGAGGACGTCGGCTGGCGCCGGATCGCCGAGCTGGTCGCCCTGATCGGCGACGAACGGTTCACCGGCCGCGGCGCGAAGCCGGCGCGCGAGGCCATGGGCGAGGTCTACGCCGGACTCCTCGACGGGTTCTCCGCAGCGGAAGGGCCACGAGGCGGTGACTTCCACACACCGGCGAGCGTGGGCGAGCTCCTGGTCGGGATGCTGGAGCCGGACCAGGGCCTGATCTACGATCCGGCCTGCGGTGCGGGAGGCTTGCTGGTCCGAGCCGCCGGGTTCGCCACCGGTGGCCGTGCGGCCGGACACACCGGCCTGCAGGTCCGTGGCCAGGACCGGGGCGAGCTCGCCTGGAGGCTGGCGACGATGAATCTCGCCATTCACGGTACCGATGGTGACTTGGCCCCGGCGGACAGCCTCGGTGATGACCGGTTCCCCGGGTTGAAGGCCGACTTCATCCTGTCCAGGCCTCCCTTCAACCTCAAGAACTGGGCACCGGACGCCTCAGACCCGCGCTGGCGGTTCGGTGTGCCCCCGCAGTCAAATGCGAACTTCGCCTGGCTGCAGCACATCGTCGCCAAGCTCGGGGACCGGGCCACCGCAGGAGTGGTGCTGGCCGGCACCTCCGTCATCGGCGGTCAGGGCGGCGAGAGCGGGATCCGCAGGGCGCTGATCGAGAGCGACCTGGTGGCCTGTCTGGTGGCACTGCCGCCGAACCTCTTCCGCAGCACCTCGATCCCGACGTTCCTGTGGATCCTCGACACGGACAAGTCCCCGCGGGGAACGGGGGCCCTGGAGGACCGGCGCGGCCAGATCCTGTTCGTCGACGCCGCGGGAATGGGCACCGGGGCCGGCCGAGGAGGGCGGGTCCTCACCGACGACGACATCGCGGAGGTCGTCGGCACCTACCGTGCGTGGCGCGGCAGGGCCTCGGCCGGTGACCGGCGGTACGCGGACGTTCCGGGGTTCTGCGGGTCGGCCGGTCTGGCAGCGGTCCGGGACGCCGACCACGTGCTCCTGCCGGCCCGGTACATCGCCGAGGCGGGAGTGGAGTCGACCGCGGACCGGATCGGGCGTCTGACCGAGGAGCTCTACGCACTCTTCGACAGGGCGGACGAGCTGACCGGGGCGGTGCGGGCACAGCTGCGGAGGATCGATGGCTGACTGGCCGTTCGTCGAGTACCAGTCGCTCGCCTCGCCGGAGGACCGTGCGGCGTTCGCGATGGGCCCGTTCGGGCCGAGGATCACCAAGGATGACTTCGTCCGCGAAGGCGTTCCCGTCATCCGCGGGGTAAACCTGGTGACCGGTGTCCTCGGCGGAGAGTTCGCCTACGTCAGCGAGGAGAAGGCGGACGAGGTCCGGTCGGCCAACGCCGGTCCGGGAGACATCGTCCTCACGCATCGCGGTGCGGTCGGCCGGGTGTCCGTGATTCCGCACGGGCGCGGATTCAGCCGGTACGTCATCGACTCGGCGCAGTTGAGGTGCCGGCTGGACCGGACGAGGGCGGTGCCGGAGTTCTACCACTACTGGTTCCGGTCCGAGGCGGGCCGGCGGTCGATCCTGGCTCAGGCCTCCGCCCCGGGCAGGCCCGGCATGGCCGCCCCGCTGACCTCGATCCGCACCCTCCGGGTCCCGTGTCCGCCGCTGGCCGAGCAGCAGGCCGTGGCCGACGTTCTCGGCGCCTTGGACGACAAGATCGCCGGGAACGACGATCTGGTGGCGGCGCTCCACGAACTGGGGCTGGCGCACTTCGACCGGGCCGTCGAATCGGACGGCTCGGTCCGGGTCGCGGTCGGATCCGTTGTGCGCGAGCCGTTCCGGGGCACGGCGTCCGGGGAACTCGACGTCCCGGGCGGTGTCCGGGTGATCGACCGGGACTGCATCCGCGACGGCCAGGTGTCCGTCGAGTCCGCGCGCCGGGTGCCCGCGCAGGAGGCGGACAGCACGAGGATGCTGCGGCGCCACGATGTCCTGGTCGCCCCGGCCCACGGCGGTGGACCGGGGCGGGGCGCCCGCTGGACCTCGGACGCGGCCGCGGTGGCCGACGCCCGGCTGCTGGCCGTCCGCTTCGCGCCGGAGCTGGTCGACCCCGTGTGCGCGGGCCTGGCGGTGCTGCGGGCGCAGCCCCGGATCGACGCCGCGGCCGAAGGGGCCTCCAGGCAGGCGGGGCTGCGTGAGACCCACCTCGCGCGCCTGGAGCTCGTCCTGCCCGGGCCCGCTCGCCGTCCCGCCCTCCGGGCTGCCCTCGATGCGCTGGAGAACCGGGCTGACGAGGCGCGCAGGGAGTCCGACACCCTGGCGGAGCTCCGGGACAGCCTCATTCCACACCTCATGACGGGCTGGGTGCGTGTCAGGGACCTCGAAGCAGCCGTGGAGGGCGCTACGTGACCGGTCCGCTCACCGAGGCCGAGTGGGTCCGGCTCGGCTGGGAGGTGGTCGAAGGAAGCCGCCTCGCCCCCGGATCCGGCCATCGCCGTTCCTGGGACGACCTCGTCCTCCACGACCGGCTGCGCGACGCCGTCGTCCGCCTCAACCCCGGCCTGCCGGCAACCGCGGTGAGCGAAGCGCTGTCCGCCGCGGCCGATCCCGTCTCCCACGACCTGTACGCCGAGAACCGGCGCGGGCACGGCCAGCTGACCCGCGGGGTCCCGGTGGTCCATGTGGACGAGTTCGGTGCCCGGCACACCCTCCTGGTCCGCCTGGTCGATCCGGCGGACGCGGACGCGAACCGGTACGTCGTCGCGACGGGCGTCGTCCTCGCCGGCGCCGACGGCCGGCGCTGCCGCCTGGACGCCGTCCTGTACGTCAACGGTCTGCCGGTGGCCGTCATCGAGGTCAAGGAGTCCCGGAAAGCGGGGATGTTGCAGGGGGCGCACCGCCAGGTCCGGTGTTACACCGAGGCGTTTCCCGGAGCCTTCCGCCACACGGCCGTGACCCTGCTCGCCTCTGCGGCGGACGCCCTCTACGGGATGCCCCTGACCCCCTTCGAGCACTACGCGCCCTGGAACGTCGACGAGGCGGGCCGGTCGGTCCGGCAGGACGGAACAGACCGGCCCGCCGGGGAACGGGTTCTCCTGGCCGTTCGCGGCCTGTTCGACCGCACGCGGCTGCTGAGGCTGGTCGAGGGGTTCGTCGGGTTTTCGGCGGAGGCCACGTACATCGCGCGCCCGCACCAGTACTTCGCGGCCACGAAGGCCGCGCGCAGGGTGGTCGAGGCCTTCCGCACCGACGGACGGGCGGGTGTCGTCCACCACGCGGCCGGTGCCGGCGGATCCTGGACGATGGCTCTGACCTGCGGCCTCGTCTTCCGGGAGCCGGTGCTGAACCGGCCGACCGTTGTCGTCGTCACGGACCGGGCCGATCGCGCGCGCCAACTGTTCGAGACCTTCCGGGAGCGGGGGACCGTGCCGGAGCCCCTGCACCACGCGTTCTCCCGGGAGGATCTGCGTGAGCTGTTGGCGGGCGGGCAGTCCGGTGTCGTCTTCACCACCCTGCAGAAGTTCGGCCCCACTCCCGGTGAGCAGAAGTCCGGCGGGGGCCACCCGATGCTGTCCGATCGGCGGAACGTCGTCGTCATCGTCGACGAAGCGCACCGCTGGACGCGCTCCTCGCACCTCCACCGGGCGCTGCCGAACGCGACCCTGCTCGCCTTCACCTCCGCGCCGCCCTCCGCGGACGACCGGGCGATCCGCCGGCTGTACGGTGCCGGGATCGACGTCTACGACTTCGAACGCGCCACCGCGGACGGCATGACGCTTCCCGTCTTCTACGAGAACCGGACCGTCGAACTCGATCACGACTCGTCGTCCGACCTTCCGGAGATCGACGAGGAGTCCGATCGGCTTCCCCGGCCGGGCGGCCGCCGGCTGCAACGGACGGTCGCCACGCTGAACTCCGCGCACGGATCCCCAGCCCGGGTCCGCACGCTGGCGGCCGATCTGGCGGCGCACTGGGAGCAGCGCCGTGCTCACATGGCACCCTTCATCGGCGCGCCCGGCAAAGCACTGATCGTCTGCGCCAGCCGGGAGTTGTGCGTCCGGGTCTTCGACGCCCTCAGGGAGGAGCGACCCGACTGGGCCCACCCGGCGGTCGACCGCGGCAGGATGAAGGTCGTCGTCTCCGACTCCGGCACGGATCCGGACGGACTGCGCGCACACGCCCTGACACCATCCGAACGCTCGATCGTCGAGATGCGGGCTCGGACGGCGGACGACGACCTCGAACTGCTCATCGTCCACAGCATGCTGCTCTCCGGTTTCGACGCGCCTCCGGTGCACACCATGTATCTGGACCGTCCGCTCAGAGGCACGCTGCTGATGCAGGCCCTGGCCCGGGTCAACCGGCCGTTCCGCGGGAAGCCGGCCGGCCTCCTGGTGGGCTACGTGCCGCTCGCCGACGGCATCCGCCGGACGCTTGCCGAGTTCTCGCCCGGCGGCCGGATCACGGGAACCGATGACCCGAAGATCTTCGCCGTACTGGACGAACTGCGCGCGGAGTACGACACCGTGTGCGAGCTGCTCTCGGGCGTCGACTGGCGGACCATGCTCGCCGCACCGGGCCCCGACGCGTACCGCGGCGCGGTGTGGCGGACCCTGGACCACCTGCGGGCCCCCCGCACGCCGGGGAACGGGGGCGCCGCCGAGCCGAGGCTGCTCGGGCGGCGCTTTCTCGAACACACCCACCGTTTGCAGTGGTTGTACGCGATGGCGTTCGCCGGTGACGGGGTCTCGGAACGGTTCCCGGAGTTCCCGGACTGGCGCTCCGACATCGCGTTCCTGACGGAGGTCCGGGCCGGGATGGCCGAGCTCGAACCGGAGGACCCGCGGTCGGCTCCTCCGGTCGGCTTCGGTGAGCTGGAGGAACGGCTCGCGCAGCTTGCCTCACCCGGCGGTGCGGGAGCGGGTGAACCGGCGGCCGCGGAAGCCGGCGCCGGGGCCGCGATCGCCGGACTCCGGGCGTCCGACACCCCGCACCTGGTCGCGGACACCCTGCGGAGGGTGGCGGAGCGCTCCGTGCGCGAGGTCACCGAGCACAACACCGTCCGGCGCGCGGCACTGTCCGCGCGGCTGCGGGATCTGACGGCCGGCTACGAGCGGCGGGAGATCACCAGCGACGAGGTCATCGCCGAACTGACCGACCTGGCACGGGAGGCCGCCGGGGACGGGGCCCGGCGCGATCACTTCAGTCCGCCGCTGAGCGAGGACGAGCTCGCGTTCTTCGACGCGCTCGCGGGCCACGGCCCGGCCCGCGTCGAGTTGGGCGACGAGGCCCTCGCCCGGATCGCCCGCGAGATGGTGGTCACTGTGCGGCAGCGGCTGACGATCGACTGGCTCTCCCACGAACCCGCCCGCGCGCGGCTGCGCAGCACCGTCAGGCGGCTGCTGGCCAGGCACGGATACCCTCCCGCCGGGGTCCCGGAGGCGGTCGCGCTCGTCATCGGGCAACTGGAGTACTTCGCCCGGGAGTGGGAGGCGAAGCGAACGGAGGCGTGAGGTCCGGCCGGCCACCGTTCCGCTGGGGGATCGGAGGTGACGTCCAGTCAAGAAAATCGGGGTGAGGCCGACTTGGGTCGGGCGGATGCCGCCCGTGTCAAGGCCCGCGGCGGCACTGTCGCGGCTGGTTCGGACGTTCACGAGGATGAGGGGGCGGCTTCGGGGGCCCGACCGGAGACGGAGGGCGGATCCGCCTGTCGGTGCATGGGCCGACGGTCGGTCTGCCTGCTAACTTCCCGGACCATGGGATCACGTGGAGCACGTGGGGTGGCGGCGCAGCAGGCGATGGAGGGGCTCCGGGAACTCGCCGGGGCGGGGCTGACGGCCGAGAAGGTGTTCCGCAGAGCCGACGAACTGCTCCGCACGCTCCTGGAGTACGACGCGGTCTGCTGGCACTCGGCGGACCCGGCGACCGGGTTGGTGACCTCGGTGCTGAGCGACGACCTCAGCCTGACGGGGTTCGAGACCGCCGTGCGCCTGGAGGTGTGGGCGGACGACGTGGCGACCTTCCCCGCGATCCGCCGCAGCGGCGTCCGCGCGGAGACGCTCAGCCGGGTGACCGGGGGCCGGCTGACGGACAGTGTGCGGTTCCGCGAGATGATCGGGCCGGCCGGGTTCGGCGACGAACTGCGGGCGGTGTTCGACGCGCACGGCGGGATGTGGGGCTGCGCGGCGTTCATGCGGGCGGCCGACCGGGGGCCGTTCCTGGCCCAGCAACGGGAGCTCGCGGACCTGGCCGCGCGCCACCTGGGCAACGCGTTACGGGCCTGCCACGTGCCGCCGGCCGGCGCGAACGGCCGCCGGGCGGCGGAGCCGCAGGACGAGGGCCCGGCCGTGGTGGTGCTCGGCCCGGCGAACCGGCCGCTCGCGCTCTCCGGCCCGGCGGAGGAACTGCTCGGCCGGCTGGCGGACCCCAGCCGGACCCCGCTCGGTGTGCCGACGGCGTTCGCGGTGGCCGCCGAACAGGCCCGCCGGGCGGCGCGCGGCCTGGCCGTGTCGCAGGCGAAGATCCGGGTGCAGGACGGCGAGGGCCGCTGGTACGTGCTGCACGGCTCGACCCTGAAGGGCGGCAGCGAGGGCGATGTGACGGTGGTCGCGGCCCCGGCCACGCCCGCCGACGCGATGCCGCTCTACCTCTCCGCGTACGGGCTGACGGCGCGGGAGCAGGAGGTGGCGCTGCTACTGGTGCGCGGGTGCGACACCCGGGACGTGTCGAGGCTGCTGGCGATGAAGCCGTACACCGTGCAGGACCACCTGAAGTCGGTGTTCGCCAAGGCGGGGGTGGCCAGCCGCCGCGAGCTGGTCGCGCGGATCATGCTCGGTGGTGGGACGGCGTAGGAGTGGAGGGGGCGCGGGTGTACGTTCTGACGGGTCGGCGGGAACTACCGTTCGTTAGCTGACTACGGGGGGTCCCGCGGCGGGGCCCGCCGGGCCGTCCGGAGGGGGCCAGGGATGAGCATCGAGGAGAGCGCGGGTTCGGCGGGCAGCGGTGAGGCCGGTGCGGGCACCGCTCCGGCGGACGGTCCGGGAGCGCCGGGCGGTGCGGCGGGCGGTGCGCCGGCCGGCGCCACCGGCCCGGTCGGCCTCGCGGCGCCGGAGGCTCCCGGGGCGGGCGGCAAGGGCGCGGGCGGCCAGGGTGTGGGCGGCCAGGGTGCGGGTGACGAAGGCACGGGCGGCGCGGGCGGGGCCGACGGTGGCGATGAGGCCGACGGCGGTGGTGAGGACGGTGGCGGCCGGAAGGCGGCGAAGGCGAAGAAGAAACGGCCGCTCTGGCAGGAGCTGCCGCTCCTCATCGTCATCGCCCTGCTGCTCTCGCTGGGCATCAAGACCTTCTTCGTCCAGGCGTTCTCCATCCCCTCCGGGTCGATGCAGCACACGCTGGAGAAGAACGACCGCGTCCTCGTCGACAAGTTCACGCCGTGGTTCGGCGCCGAGCCGGAGCGCGGCGAGGTGGTCGTGTTCAAGGACCCGGGCGGCTGGCTGGACGAGATGCCGAGGGAGAAGGGCAACGCCCTCGTCGAGGGCCTCCGCACGGTGCTCGGCACCGTGGGCCTGCTGCCGTCCGACAGTGAGAAGGACCTGATCAAGCGGGTGATCGCGGTCGGCGGCGACACGGTCGAGTGTCGGCAGGGCAGCCCGCTCAAGGTCAACGGGGTGGCGCTGGACGAGCCGTACCTGTTCCCGGGTTCGACGCCGTGCGACGACGCGCCGGTGGGTGAGGTGACCGTCCCCAAGGACCACCTGTGGGTGATGGGCGACCACCGCAACGACTCGCGCGACTCGCGCTTCCACGTCAACGAGCCGGGCGCCGGCTTCGTCCCGGTGAAGAACGTGATCGGCCGGGCGTTCGTGATCGCCTGGCCGCTGTCGCGCTGGGACACCCTGCCGGTGCCGGACACCTTCGAGCAGAAGGGCCTCGCGTCCGGCGGAGCGCTCCAGGGCGGCGACCGTTCGGTCGAACCCGCCGGTCCGGCCGCGCCGGAGGCCGCCGCGGTGGCCGCGGCCGTGCCGTTCGTGCTCTGGCGGCGGCGCCGGACCGAGCGGACCGCGCGTTCCGAGCGGGCGCAGCGCTCCGAGCACGCAGAGCAGGCCTAGCCGGGGCTCCGGCGCGTGGACGGCGGTGCCCCGTCGGGCGTGCGGCGACGCGGTCCGGCGGGGCACTGCCGGAGGTCAGCCCTGCCGTGCCGCCTCGGGGCGCAGCCTGCGGGCGATCAGCATGCCCGCGACGGCGAGCAGGCCGGTGAGGGCGAACACGGCCAGGAGCGCGGTGCGGGTGGACCCGCCGTGGTTCTGGGCGAACGCGATGGCCGCGCCGCCGAGTCCGGCGATCACGCCGGTCGCCAGGGTCTGGGCGAGCTGCAGCGCGCCGCTGGCCTCACCCTGCTGCTCCGGCGGGGCCTGCTCCAGGGTGTCGGTGGTGGAGGCGTTGAAGCCGATGCCCATGCCGAGGCCGCCGACGGCCCAGCCGGCCAGGGCGATCCAGGAGGGGAGTGCGCTGGTCAGGATCGTCAGCGAGATGAGTGCGACGCCCGCCAGCAGGACGGCGAAGCCCAGCACGGTGGACGCCGTGCGGCTGCCGTTCCTCCCGTTGTCCCGCTTGGCCTGCAGGCCTGAGCCGACGACCCAGGTGAGGGCGCCGGCGGACAGGCCCAGGCCGGCCGAGGTGGTGTCCATGCCGCGCAGCTGCTGAAGCCCGAGGGGCAGGAAGGCCTCGCTGCCGAAGTAGACGCCGCACAGCAGGCCGCGGACGACGACACCCGCACCGAGGCCGGGCCGGGCGCCGAGGGTGCCGTCCGGGGTGACCCGGCGCAGCGCGGGCACCGCGACGGCGACACCGGCCGCGGACAGCGCTATCAGCAGGACGGGGTTCTTCAGCAGCAGCGCCTGGAGCAGGACGCCGGTGCCCGCGGTGAGCAGGACCGCGCCGGCCAGCGGGCGCTTCCACCACGGAACGGCCGGGGCCGGGGCGGTGGCGGCTGCTTCCGCGCGGTGCAGGCGGCGCAGGCCTGGCAGGGTGAGCAGTGCGGCCACCGCGGCGATCGGCAGCATGAGCAGGAAGACCGAGCGCCACGAGACGTGGTCGGCGAGGACGCCGGTGATGGCGGGGCCGATGAGGGAGGGGATCGTCCAGGCCGAGGACAGCAGGGCGTACATCCGGGCCCGCAGGTGCTCGGGGTAGGCGAGTCCGATCATGGCGAAGGCCATGGCCATGACCGCTCCCACGCCCAGGCCCTGTCCGAAGCGACCCGCCAGGAACAGGGGCCAGGAGGGTGCGGCGCCGGCGACCGCGCAGCCCGCCGCGAAGACGATCATGCCCAGCGCCATCGGGCGCCACGGCCCCCGGCGGTCGGCGGCACGTCCGGCGAGCACGGTGCCGATGATGTTGGCGAGCATCAGCGCGGACAGGCCCCATCCGTAGGCGCCCAGGCCGTCGAGGCTCTCCGCGATACCGGGCAGTACGGTCGCCACTCCGAGGGACTCGAACGCGACCATGCCCACCGAGAGCAGGACGCCGAGGGTGAGTGCGCGGTACGCGCCGCCGAAGACGCTCTCCCCGACGGCCCTGTTCCTGGCGGGAGGGGAGAGCGGGGCTTCTCCGGGGGCGGGCGCGGCGCCGCTGTCCGCCTCGTCGGCGGAGGTGTGGGACATGGGGGACTCCCTTGCAGTGTTTCGTTCCGTTCCGAATCGAAACGTAATTGAATGCTACCTATACTTGCCGCATGGTCAACACCAGGAGCGACGGAGGAAGGGCGGCGGCCCGTAGAGCCGCCGGCAGGCCGCGGGACACCCGGATCGACGAGGCCGTGCCCGAGGCGGTGATGGAGATCCTCGACGAGGTCGGTTACGGCAGCCTCACGCTGGAGGCGGTGGCCGCCCGCGCCGGTACGAGCAAGCCCGCGCTGCGCCGCCGCTGGCGCTCACGCCAGCACCTGGTCGTGTCCGCGCTGGCCCGGGCCGTCGGCACCGCCCCGACCCCCGACACCGGCTGCACGCACTGCGACCTCGTCGCCGGTATCGGCACCCTCGGTGAGGCGTTCACCAGCACCGTGGGCCGAAGCGTGCTGCCGGGGCTCGTCGCGGACCTCGCCCACGATCCCCAACTGGAGAAGGAGTTCAAGGACGCCTTCTTCCACCCGCGCCGCGCGACCACGGCGGAAGCGCTGCGCCGCGGCATCGACCGGGGCGACATCCGACCCGGTGCGGACATCGACCTCCTGTTGGACATGCTGGCGTCGACCACGTACTACCGCGTGCTCTTCGGGCACCTGCCGATCACACCGGAACTGGCCGAGGACGTCGTGTCGGTGGTCATGGCGGGCATCGCCACCGAACGGTGGCGCGGCGAGCACGGCCGCTCCCACCACGGGTCGGGGTGACGTCGGGATCCAGGCCACCGGGACGGAATTGGACCTGTTCCGCTCCCGGCACCCCGGGCCAGCATGGGCGTTATGAGCGACCACCACCGCGCGCTGCGCCCCGAGAGCCGGATCGTCCACCCGCCCGTCGAGGAGGTGACCGGCAGCCGCCCGCTGGGTACGCCGCTGCACCAGGGCCACGTCTTCGCCTTCCCCGACAGCGACGCGCTCGCGGACGCCTTCGGCGGCCCGGACAAGGCGTTCCTCTACAGCCGGCACGGCAATCCGACGGTCCGTTCGCTGGAGCGCGCGGTGGCCGACCTGGAGGGCGGCAGCGGTGCGCTGGCCGCCTCCTCCGGCATGGGGGCGATCACCACCGTGCTGCTCGCGCTGCTGCGCTCCGGCGACCACGTGATCGCCCAGCGGAGGCTCTACGGCGGCACCTTCGCGACGCTCGCCGACCTGGTGGAGCGCTGGGGCGTCGAGGTCACCCACGTGAGCGGCGACGACCCGGAGGAGGTGCGCGCCGCCCTGCGGCCGACCACCCGCCTGCTGCACCTGGAGACCGTCTCCAACCCCACCGCCCGCGTCACCGACCTGCCGGCGCTGATCGGCGCGGCCCGCGAGGCCGGCGTCCTGAGCGTGGTGGACAACACCTTCACCACGCCGCTGCTCTGCCGCCCGATCGAGCACGGCGCCGACATCGTGATCCACTCGGCCACCAAGTACCTCGGCGGCCACTCCGACGTGCTGGCCGGGCTGGCCGTCTTCGCCGACCCGGAGGTCCACCACCGGGTCTGGCACCACGGGGTGGAGCAGGGCGCGGCGCTCGACCCGTTCGCCGCCTGGCTCACCCTGCGGGGGATGCAGACCCTGGGCCTGCGGATGCGGCGGCACAACGAGTCCGCGCTGGACCTGGCCGGTCGGCTCGCCGCCCACCCGGCGGTCGCGGCCGTGCACCACCCGGGACTGCCCGGCCACCCGGACCACGAGCGGGCCCGCCGACTGCTCCCGGACGGCCAGGGCGGGGTGTTCGCCTTCGACCTGGCCGGCGGACGGGAGGCCGCCCGGGCCTTCGTCGGCGCGGTCCGCCTCGCCTCGCTCGCCCCCTCGCTGGGCGGCGTGCACACCCTGGTGCTGCACCCGGCCAGCACCTCCCACCGCCAGCTGTCCGACGAGGAGCTGACGGCGGCCGGCATCGGTCCGGGCACGGTACGGCTCTCGGTCGGCATCGAGCACCCGGAGGACCTCTGGGCGGATCTGGAGCAGGCGCTGGCCGGACTCTGAGCCCCGGCGGGCCGCGGGCCCGGCCGCAGGCCCCCGGCATCGTGGGAGGTTCCCGGGGCGGCGGACGCCACCACGACGCGGCCCGCGGGGTCGAAGCCCCCGACCGGGCTCAGGCCCCACGGGCACGGACGGCGCGTGCCCGGGGTGGCCGGCCCTACGCCCGGGTCCGGGGCCGGGGCCGGGCCGCCAGGACGGCGATGTCGTCCTCGGCCGGGCTGCCGGGCCTCGGGCCGAGACCGCGCAGCGCCGCGTCCAGCAGTTCGTCCAGCGGCCCGGCGGCCGGCAGCCGCAGGGCGGCGAGGCGGGCCAGTGAGGCGTCGATGTCCTCGCCGCGCCGCTCCACCAGGCCGTCCGTGTACAGCAGCAGGGTCTCGCCCGGCAGCAGGTCGCGGCCGGCCTGCTCGTAGCCGCCGAACCCGGTGCCCAGCGGCGGCCCGGTGGGGATCCGCAGCAGTTCGGTGGGCCGGCCGGGCGCGATGAGGGCCGGCGGGAGGTGGCCCGCGCTGGAGAAGGTCCACCGGCCCCGGCCCGGGTCGGCGAGGGCGAGCAGACAGGTGGCCGGACGGGCGGACTCGTTGGCGGCGATGACGGCGTCCAGCTGCCGCAGGATGCGGTGCGGCGGCAGGTCCGTCCCGGCGACGTCGCGCAGGGTGGCGCGGTAGTTGCTCATGTCGACGGCCGCCTCGACGCCGTGGCCCATCACGTCGCCCATGACCAGCAGCGTCCGTCCGAACGGCAGTCGGACGGTCTCGTACCAGTCGCCGCCGACCACCGAGCTGCTGCCGGAGGGCCGGTAGCGGGAGGCGAGTTCGAGGTTCTGGTGCGGGTGGCCGGGCTCGCTGAGCAGGGCGCGCTGGAGGTCGAGCGCGATGCCCTGGGAGCGGCTGTAGCGGCGCGCGTTGTCGATGCCGGTGGCGGCCCGGGCGGCGAGGTCGCCGACCAGCACGGCGTCGTCGGGCCCGAAGCCGGGGGAGCCGGCGGTTCGGGCCAGGGTCAGCAGTCCGATCAGCCGGCCGCGCGCGGTGAGCGGCACCACCAGCAGCGAGGCCACCCCGGCGGTCCGGTACACGGCCGCCGAGGCCCGGTCGGGCGCCGCCCCGGCCAGCTCCTCGACGGTGCGCGGCGCGACCAGCACGGCGACCCCGGAGGCCAGGGCGCGGGCGGCCGCCGAACCCTCCCGGTGGCGCACCGACTCGCCGGGGCGGGGCAGCCGGTCCACGGCGGTCCGCAGTCCGTCGGCGCAGTCGAGCGCGGCCCGGTGGAAGCGCTGTCCCGGGGTCCGGCCGGTGCGGGCCTCGGCGTCCGGCGGCAGGACGTCGACGGTGGCCAGCCCGGCCAGCCGGGGAACGGCGAACGCGGCCAGCTCAGCGCAGGTGGTGTCGACGTCCAGGGTGGTGCCGATCCGCTCGGCGGCGGACTCCAGGAGGGCCAGACGGGTCCGGGCCTGGGCCAGCTCGCGCCGCAGCTCCTGGACCGGGTCGGGATCGTCCAGCACCACGACCACCACACCGGTGACGCGGCCCCCGGCGCTCAGCGGCCGGTAGCGCACCCGCAGACCGGACGGCACCGGCGAGCCCGGACCGCCCGGCGCGCCGGTGGTGCACTCGCGGTCCCGCCCGTCGGCCAGGACCCGGCGCAGCGTGCTGACGGCGCCCGCGAACGCCGTGGCCTGCGCCGATCGGCCCAGCAGGTCGGTCCGGCGCAGGCCGGTGGCCGTGGTGAACGCCGGATTCACGTACAGCCAGCGCAGCTCGGCGTCGAGCAGCGCCACTCCGGCCGGCAGCGCGCCGAGCAGCCCACCCGGAAGGTCCGGGCGATCACTGTCCGTGGTGGTGTCGGCGCTCCCGACGAGTGCCGCGGCAGCCGCCGTGAGCGCCGCGTCGTCCGCGCCCGCCGGGGTGCCGCGCTTCCCTCGCCTGCCGCGCCCGAACCGCATGGGCCCATGATCACGCGCCGGGGCGCGCCACGCCCACGGACTGGTCGGTGCTTGACCACCCGGTGGGTTTCCGATAAGGCGACCGCAGGTCTGGGCGCTCAGGCCCCGGAGGGGCGCTTGAGCTTGGCCCAGACGGCCTCCAGCGCGGCGATGTCGGAGTCGTCGAGCCGGTCGTCGAAGACCTCGGCGAGCGCCGCGCGGCGGGTCGCGTCGGCAGCGGCGAACAGCCGCCGGCCCTCCGGGGTCAGCGCGATCCGCACCGAGCGGGCGTCGGTGGGGGAGGGGGCGCGCTCGACCAGGCCGCGCGCCTGGAGGGCGTCGGCGACCCGGGAGACCTGGCTGCGGCTGAGCAGGGTCTTGGCGCCCAGGTCGGAGGCGGCCACCGGCCGCTCCTGGGCGTGCAGCCAGAGCATCACCTCGAACCAGGAGAGTGTCAGGTCGTGGGCCCGGACGAGGGCCTGGTCGACCCGGGTGCTCAGGGTGGTACCGGCCCAGACCAGGCCGTAGAAGGCGTGGTCGCGGGCGGTGAGGTCTCCCAGGGTGAGGTCGGTGCGCTGCGCCATGCCGGTCAGCCTACCTTTTTGCGTGTGCGCGCACACATGTTGCTAGGGTGTGTGTGCACGCACACAAAAGCCCATCCGAAGGAGCGCCCCATGGCCGTCGACCGGACCGTCCTCATCACCGGCACCTCCAGTGGCATCGGCCTCGCCGCCGCGGTGGCCGCCGCCCGCGCGGGCTTCCGCGTCGTCGCCACCATGCGCGATCCCCGGCGCTCCGGCGCCCTGCTCAAGGCCGCCGAGGCGGCGGGCGTCGCCGACCGGGTCGAGGTCGCCCGGCTCGACGTCACCGACGCCGCCTCCGTCGCCGAGTGCCTGGCGAGCGTGCTCGACCGGCACGGCCGGCTGGACGCCGTGGTCAACAATGCGGGCGCCGGGCGGGTCGGCACCGTCGAGCGGGACGGGCTCGCCCCCGTCCGGGAGGTCATGGAGGTCAACTTCTTCGGCGTGGTCGAGGTGACCCGGGCCGCCCTGCCGCACCTGCGGGCCACGGGTGGCCGGGTGGTCACCGTGACCAGCGTCGGCGGCGTGGTCGGCCAGCCCTTCAACGAGGCCTACAGCGCCGCCAAGTTCGCCGTCGAGGGGTTCATGGAGTCGCTCGCCCCGGTCGCCGCCACGGTCGGCGTCGCCGTCTCGGTCGTCGAGCCCGGGGCCGTGGCCAGCGAGTTCGTCGCCAGCCAGGGCATCGACCTGCCCGCGCTGCTGGCCGCCGCCGGCCCGTACGCGCCCGCCCTGGACGCGTACGCCGCCCGCACCCGGGCCGCCTTCGACCAGGCGCAGACCCCGGAGGAGGCCGCCGAGACCGTGGTCGCCGCGCTCACCGCCGACCGGCCGCCCTTCCGGCTGCAGACCTCCGAGCGCGCCCGGGCCTTCGTCGCCGCCAAGCTCGCCGATCTCGACGGCTCCGCGGTCCAGGGCCTCACCTCCGGTTGGGTGGCCTGAGCCCCTGGGGCCCCGGGCTCCCGAGGGCCGCACCGTAGTCGGACGGATGGTCGGCCGATCGTCGTGTCGGGGCGTGTTCACCTCATGGGCATTGACCCGCTGTCACTGTCGCTGGAACGATTCATGACGGTGACTACGCGCGTAAACCCCAGGCTCTCGCGGCACGGCACGGGGTCGTGAGGCGTCGAGTGGCGGGAGCGTCGACGACGGACCCGGACGCGGGCCCGGCCGGTCGACTGCCGACACGCGCTCCGGCCGTGCCGGTCACAGCCTCGCGCGGACGGCTGTGACCGGCACGGCCGGTCCCCCGGGCCCTAACGCGCCACGTCACCACCGGTGAGCACCACGAGCTGCCGGGTCGCCCGGGTCATCGCGACGTAGCGGTCGACCGCGCCCGCGACGCCCTCGCCGAAGGACGCCGGATCGACGAGCACCACCAGGTCGAACTCCAGGCCCTTCGCCAGCGACGGCGTGAGCGAGCGGATCCGGGGCGAATCGCGGAACTCCGCGCGGCCCGTCGCCCGGAACGCCTCCCCGAACGCCGCGTCGCCGATCACGCAGGCCGTGCCCTCGGCGTGCGCGTCGAGCCAGCCGCCGAGCACGCCGTCCAGCTCCGCGACCGCACCGTGAGTGACCGGCACCCCGCTGCGGCGCACCGAGACGGGCACATTGGCGTCCGGCAGGGCGGCCCGGACGACGGGCTCGGCCTCCGCCATGACCTCCTCGGGCGTGCGGTAGTTGACGCTCAGCGAGGCGACCTCGGTCCGGTCCAGGCCGATCCGGGCCAGCCGCTCCTGCCAGGACTCGGTGAAGCCGTCCCGGGCCTGGGCCCGGTCCCCGACGATGGTGAAGCTCCGGGACGGGCAGCGCAGCAGCAGCATCTGCCACTCGGCGTCGGTCAGCTCCTGGGCCTCGTCCACCACGATGTGGGCGAAGGGGCCGGCCAGCCGGTCCGGGTCGGCGCCGGGCAGCGTACCGCCGTCGACCAGGGTGTCCCGCAGGTCCTGGCCGCGCAGCATGGCCACCGCCCCCTCGCCGTCGTCGTCCGCCGCCAGGATGTCCGTGATCACCTCGGCCATCCGGTCCCGTTCGGCGGCGAGCGCGGCCTCCCGGCGCCGCCTCCTCCGGGCCTCCTCCGGGTCCCCGAGCCGCTGGCGTGCCGCGTCCAGGATCGGCAGGTCGGAGACCGTCCAGGCCTGCGCCTCGGTCCGCTGCAGCCGGCGCACCTCCTCGGGCGTCAGCCACGGGGCGCACAGCCGCAGATAGGCGGGCACCGTCCAGAGGTCGCCGACCAGGTCGGCGGCCTCCAGCAGGGGCCAGGCGCGGTGCAGGGCGGTGACCAGCTCCTCGTCCCGCCGCAGCGAGCGCAGGAAGGTCTCGACCGGGATCTCCTCGCCGCCGTCCAGCTTGGCCAGCAGCAGCTCGGCCAGCTCCGCCCAGATCTGCTCGCGCGCCTCGTTGTGCGGGGTGCCCGGATCGGGCGCCCCGAAGGCCTCGGCCCAGTCGTCGGCGCTCAGCCAGAGGTCCTCCCAGTCCGTGGAGACGGCCATGCCCTCCGTCGGCGGCTCCTCGTAGATCCGCACGGCCTGCTCCACCGCCCGCACCATGGCCGCCGAGGACTTCAGCCGCGCCGCCTCCGGATCGCGTTCGACCGCCGCGCCCGCGCCCTCGGCGACGAGGTCCCGCACGGTGCAGGTCTGCACGCCCTCCTCGCCGAGGCTGGGCAGCACGTCGGAGACGTAGTCCAGGTAGGGCTGGTGCGGGCCGACGAACAGCAGGCCGCCGCGCCGGTGGCCGAGCCGCGGGTCGGAGTAGAGCAGGTAGGCCGCGCGGTGCAGCGCGACCACCGTCTTGCCGGTGCCGGGACCGCCGTCGACGACCAGCGCGCCGCGCGAGCCGGCCCGCACGATGGCGTCCTGGTCGGCCTGGATGGTGGCCAGCACGTCCCGCATCCGCGCCGAGCGGCTGCCGCCCAGGGTGGCGATGAACGCGGACTGGTCGTCGAGGGCGGCGTGCCCCTCCAGGCCCTCGGGCGCGAACACCTCGTCCCAGTAGTCGGTGATCCGCCCGTCCGTCCAGCGGTAGCGGCGGCGGCTGGCCAGGCCCGTCGGATCGGCGTGGGTGGCGCCGAAGAACGGCGCGGCGGCGGGCGAGCGCCAGTCCAGCAGCAGCCGGCGGCCCTCGCTGTCGGTGAGGCCGAGGCGGCCGACGTACACCGGACCACCGCCGTCCGCCGGGACGATCCGGCCCAGGCACAGGTCCAGGCCGAAGCGGCGCAGCGCGCGCAGCCGGCCGGTCAGGCGGTGGACCTCGATGTCCCGGTCCATCGCGGCCCGGCCGGCGCCGCCGGGGGCCCGCCGGGCGGCGTCGAGCAGGTCGGAGACCTCGGCGACGGCCTGCTCCAGGCTCGCCGCGACGGCCGCGAAGTGCCGCTCGTCCTGGGCGACCAGCGCCGGGTCGGCCTTGGCGGAGAGGCGGTCGGGGAGATCGAACACGCTGGTGGCGAGGGAGGTCATGGCAGCGGCTCCGATCCGCGGTTCCGACAAAGGGGAAGGCACTGAGCAAAACTCCCAAAGGTGGCTGGTTCCGGCTTCGGTCGACGATTGTGCGCCAGGACCGGGGCCTTGCGGCAAGACCCCCCGTGCGCTATATCTTGAGAGTGGCAAGAGGAGTGTGACGTCCTACCATTCCTGCCGCCCCCACTTCCTCTCCCTCCGGCGCTCTGCGCGCGCGTGGGAACCCGCCGATGAGTGGCGTGACGACCGGTCATACTGGCTGATGCCCGGGCCCCGGGTGCGCCGATCGGTGCGGCCGGGCCGCGCCCGGGACCGCGCGCTGGACCGCGCCCGAGACCGGAGGACCCGATGAGCCGCGACCTGCCGACCACCGTTCCGCCGGGCCCCGCGCCGGCGCAGCCGTGGAACCGGCAGCGGCTGCGCAGCAACAACGAGTGGCTGCTGCTCGAACGGCTGCGGCTCGGCGGCCCGTCCTCGCGCGCCCAGCTCGCCCGGGACACCGGCCTCTCCAAGCCCACCGTCTCCACCGCCCTGGCCGCCCTCGAACACGCCGGGCTGGCCCGCGAGGCGGGGCGGTTCATCCCCGAGCGGGGGCGTACCGCCGTCCTGTACGAGCCCGACCCGCGCGCCGGGCACGTCCTCGGTGTCGACATCGGCCGGGCCCGGCTGCGGGTCGCCGTCGCCGACCTGGCCGGGGACATCGTGGCGCGCCGGGACATCCCCAACGAGGGGCGGACGGCGAACGCGGTGGCCGATGCGGTGGTCGACGCGGCCCGCGAGGCCACCACCGAGGCCGGGCTGGCGGCGGCGGACATCGTGCACGCGGTGATCGGCACGCCCGGTGTCTGGGACGAGCAGCGGCGCGGCGTGCGGTACGCCACCAGCCTGCCGGGTTGGGGCAGGCCCGGTCTGTTCGACCGGATAGCGGACGGGCTCGCGACCACCATCACCGTCGGCAACGACGCCAACCTCGCCGCGCTCGGCGAGTACACGCTCGGCGCCGGCCGGGGGAGCGGCAGCCGGATGTTCGCCTACGTGCTCGTCGGCACCGGCCTCGGCGTCGGCGTGGTCAAGGACGGCGAGCCGCTGGTCGGCGCGCACGGCGCGCTGGGCGAGGTCGGCCTGGTCCCGCTCCCGCCGCACGCCGACGGAACGCCGGGCGGCACCGTGGAACAGGCGGCGGCGGCCGACGCCGTCGTCCGCACGGCCCTCGGCCTCGGCATGGCCGGCCCGCTGACGGCCAAGGATGTCTTCGACGCGGCCCGCTCCGGCGACCCGCTGGCCACCACCGCCGTGCACCGCGCGGCGGGCCAACTCGCCTACGCCGTCGCGGTGCTGTCGGCGGTGCTGGACCCGGACCTGATCGTCCTCGGCGGCGGCATCGGCGCCAGCGCCGACCTGCTGCTCGACCCCCTCGGTCAGGCCCTCGACGGCCTCAGCCCGATGCGGCCCACCCTCGCCCCGAGCCGCCTCGGCGAGGAGGCCGTCCTCCTGGGAGCCCTCGCCACGGCCCTGGACCGGGCCCGCCCCGAGGTCTTCGAGCGCCGCTCGGCGCTGGTCGACTGAGCGGCCGGGATCGACCGCTGGTCAGGTTCCGGTCAGTTCGTGAAGTCACCGCCCGCCGTTCCGAGGATGAAGCGCGAGGGCGCGATCGGTGTGTCGAACCCGATCGCCGCGACGACGAAGAAGGAGATGCCGATACCGAAGGCCACGGAGTGCGGCTGGTCGAGGGTGAACGTGTTCTGACCGTCCAGCCCGGTGCGGTGTTCGCCTTCCCCGGCGAGATTCTCGAACTGCTGGATCGGAGCGGAGCCGTCCCAGACGTGGACCCGGGTGAGCCGGCCGAATCCGACGTCGGTCATGAACAGCACGAAGACCTTGACCAGGCTCGTCCGGGCGTCGTTGACGATCACCGGCGTCGGCACGGCGACGTGGAACCAGCTGCTCTTTCCGGGGGTGATGTCGACATCGGATCCCCACCCGAAGTGCCCGTTGCGGCTGAGATTCTCGGGATTCTCCACCACCATGGCGTTCCCGTGGATCCAACTCGCTTGCAACGTCACAAGACCCACCTCCTCGGCAGGTTATTTCTTTTCTTGCAGTCTCACACTCGGGAGTCACGCCTTTCAAGGGCCGGGCCCCGCATACTTTCCGCTATCGCGGGCCTGTTATCGATTCGTAGAGTAACGGTGAATGAAACGGCCCCGCACCGGGTGGGTGCGGGGCCGTGGGGCGTCAGCGGTGGGTGGTGAAGTCTCCGGCGTTGATGCCGGCGACGAAGGCGAGCCATGCGTCGCCGGTGAAGGCGAGCGCGGGGCCGTCGGGGTTCTTGCTGTCACGGACCAGGACGGAGTCGCTCAACTGCCCGAACTCCACGCAGTTCTCGTTCGGGTTGCTTGCGTTTGCCTTCGTCCAGATGACCGGTAGGGCGGAGGCAATGGGGTAATGGGTCACTTGAGCTGATCTCTTTTCTCTTGGATGACCTTGAGGGATTCACCGAGGCTCAGGGCGGTCGCCATGATCTCGTCGAAAGCCGTTCGGTAGAGATCGACGTGACCGGGGCTCTCCACCCAGTTGCTGGTGAGCATGTCGCTGAGCAGGACGAGGTCGAGATCACGCTGACGGAACTCCAGGAGCGTGAACGGACCGCTCATGCCGGGGTGCGGAGGTGCGAACGCGGGCATGACCTGAATGCTGACGTTCGGAAGGTCGCTCCACTGGATCAGCTTGTCGAGCTGGTCGGCCATGACGCCATCGGGCGCCCTCATCGTCAGCGCCGATTCGTGGATGACCGCCCAGAGTTTGAGTGGCGTATCGGCCCGGGTGAGTACCGACTGTCGATTGATCCGCACGTCGACCCGGGCTTCGACGCTGGGCGTCGTGAAGACGCCGCTCGAGATGATGGCGTGCGCGTATCGACGTGTCTGGAGCAGGCCGGGGATGTAGGAGGACTCGTAGGACTTGTTGCCGATCGCGGTCTCTTCGAGCCTGATCAGGTCGTGGTACAGGGAGTTGAGCTGGTCGAATCCGGCCGCCCAGCCCGGGCGGTGCTTGTCCTTGAGGATCTCGACCAGTACTTCCTTGAGTTCCGGGTCACACTCGTAGAAGTCGAGGAGCGCGCGGACGACATCGGGCTTCAGCTGCACCCGGGCGTTCTCGTATCTGCTCAGCTTCACCAGGTTGACGTTGTCGACCTGAGCCGCGACCTCCTCCGCCGAGAGGTTCCTGAGCTCCCGAAGTCTCCGCAGCTCCGCCGCGATGCGCCGGTAGCGCACGGCCGGGACAGCAATTGCCATGTCTGTAGCCCCTCCTGAGTGGTGCGTGGACCAGTGTGCACGGTCGCGACGGTGCTTCGCCACCGGCAACTCGACTCCAGAGGCGGCACCTTGGATCGAAGGATGAAAGTTTTCATATTTCCTCGACTTGACTTGCGGTAGGGCTGCCGCCTGATCCATGCTGATCGTGACGAGAGTATGACGCACCGTGATGGTCATGTGTGGCGACTTCTCTCACATGGCCATTGCGACCAACCACCGGGCATTCCCATGCCCTTTGGCGGCCGCCTTGGCTGGAACCTCTGTGCGGAAGGCGGCTCCCCGTGCCCGGATTTCCCTCATCAGCCCGAAATGCCAGCCACTGGCTCCCGCGCAGCAGGCGGTCGCCGGGGGAGGCGCGCAGATGCCTCGAACGACTGCTCGGCGAGGTCGTCGGCGGCGAACGTTTCATCGACACCGGCCTGTTGCTCGTCAGCGAGTTGGTGACCAATGCGGTGGTGCACGGGTCCTCGCGGGACAACCGGGTGCTGCTGGAGCTCTCCGCCGACCCCGTCCGACTGCGGATCGAGGTGCACGACGCGCTGGCCGACCGTGCGCCGGTTCTTCGGGCCACCGACCGCGATGAGGAGTCCGGACGCGGCCTCCTGCTCGTCAAATCGCTGTCGGAGAAGTGGGGTTGCTGTCCCAGGGGCGGCATCGGGAAGGTCGTCTGGTGCGAGATCGGACCGGCGCTCGACTGCCCGGAGGGCGTGGTGTGAGGGAGGGCCGGTTGGTCACCGTCGAGGTCGCCGGCGGCATCCTGCCGTCGACGGCCTTCCCGACGGTGTCCACCGGCCGTGCGTCCGCCGGGCCGTCAGTGGTCGGCCCCTTCCTGCCGATGCCAGATGAAGACCTCGGTGCTCGGTTGGCGTTGCGAGAACAGGCCGGCGGGCGAGGCCTCGTGCAGGAGGCGGCGGAGGTCGGTCTCGAAGGCCGGGAGGCGCGGGCCGAACAGGTGCGGTGCGGAGGAGGAGATGGACAGGACCTCGGCGACGGTCTCGTCGGCCGTCCGGATGAGTGCCTGGCCGCCGGGAACGACGAGGCGGCGGGGGCCTGCGAAGCCCGCGGCGGCGAGGACCGCGGCCTCGTCGCCGGGGGTGCCGTGGGGGAGGAAGCCCTGCCCGGCCCGGCGGACCGGGCCCAGGTAGTCCTGTACCAGCGCGGCGATGGCGTCGTGCGGGACCGGGGGGTGGGGGAGGCCTTCGGTGGGGCGCCGCTCGGACTTGAGGTCGGAGAGGTGTACGAGTGCCCCGCCGGGGCGCAGCAGTGTGCGGACGGTGGCCGCCACCCGCGCGCGGTCCATCCAGTGGAAGGACTGGCCGAACGCGGCGACGTCGAACTCGCCGAGGCCGTTTGGCAATTGCTCGGCCCGGGCCCGGATCCAGCGGCACGAGTCGCTCAACCCCAGTGCCGCTGCGATGCGTTCGGCCTCGGCGATCATCCCGGCGTCCGGGTCGACGCCGATCACCTCCGCGAAGTGGCCGACCAGGTCGAGGGCCAGGGTGCCGGGGCCGCAGCCGACGTCGAGCAGGCGGCCCCGGCGGTCGAGGCGCAGGGCCTCGGCGAGTGCGGTCACCAGGCCCGGGGCGTACGGCAGTCGGCCCTTCCGGTAGTGCGCGGCGGTTCCCGCGAACAGGGTGTCGTCCCACTGCCAGTCGGCGGTCATACGCGGCCCGCCCCTCTCGTCGTCGGCGGAAATCGTTACCCGGACGCGGGTCCCTGGGGCAAGAATGGCACGCATGGACAACGGTGCGGGGCCGGCGGGGCGCCTGATGGCGGTGGCGCGGGCGGCGCGGGCCTCGGGGGCGGACCGCGACGAGCACGCCTACTGGGCGCTGGTCGCGGAAGCGGTGCAGGGTGACAGCGGGCAGGGCGTGTTGCGCTGCGGACTGTCGCTGCTGGAGTCCGCCGACTCCCTGGAGCGGGAGGTGGGCTGCGATCTGGTGGCCAACGCGGCCGACCGGCACGAGTCCCTGCGCGGTGGGGCGGCCACCGCCCTGATGGCGCTGGCCGAGGCGGAGACCCGGGTCGGCGTGCTGCGGTCCCTGGTGGTCGGCCTGGGCCGGACGCAGGACCCGCGCGCCGTCCCCGCCCTGGTGCGGTTCTCCCGGCACGAGAACGCCGATGTGCGCGGCCGGGCCGCCGCGGCGATCGGCTCCGCCAACAGCGGACGGCCGGACGGGGCCGATGTCCACGCCCTGATCCGGCTCACCCGGGACCAGGACCCCGACGTCCGCAACTGGGCGACCTTCACGCTGGGCTGCCAACTGGAGCACGACACGGCCGACATCAGGGCCGCGCTGTGGGCCCGCGCCACCGACGAGGACGGAGAGGTCCGGCAGGAGGCCGCGCGGGGCCTGGCCCGACGGCACGACCCCCGGGCGCTGCCCCTGGTCGCGCGCCTGCTGGAAGCCGCCGACGGCCCCCAGGTCTTCCTCGTGGAAGCGGCGGAGGTCCTGGGCGCCCCCGAACTCCTCCCGGCCCTGCACGCCTACTGCGAGCACGACCCCGACGGGACCGACCGGGCGATCGCGGCGTGCGACCCGGTACAGCGGGCCCGGATCGAGGGCGAGGCCTGGACGGTCGTCGTGGAACTGGAACGCCTGTGCCCGGGCGTCGGCGCCGCGCTCGACTCACCGCGCCACGAATCGGTGCACCATCTGCAGGTGACCGTCCGAGGAGCGGCCGAGGCCGCGGCCGACGCCGTGTACGACGCCGCCTCGCTGCTGGCCCGCGCCGACGGGAACCCGACGCGGGCGGCCGAACTGGTGCTGGCAGACCTCGTGTGACACGGCGGACTCCCGAGTCGGCACGGCGCTCGGCCGTGCGTCCGGTTTCCTCCCGCGGCCACGGAAACGGTGAGCAGCGCGCCCTTTTCCTGGTCTGACGTGCCGTCGGATAATGCGGGCACTTGAGAACCCGAGCCCTGGAGGCCCCGTGTCCCCGCGTTCCGCGTTCCTCGCCGCTGCCGCTGCCGCTGCCGCAGCGCTGCTGCTCGCTCCCGCCGCCGGGCCCGCCGTCGCCGCCCCCGCCGCGCAGACCGTGGACGTGTCCACCGCCGCCCAGTTGACGGCGGCGCTGGCGGCGGCCGCCCCCGGGCAGACGATCAGGCTGGCGCCCGGGGAGTACCACGGCTCCTTCGTCGCCCGGCGGGCCGGGACGGCGGCGCAGCCGGTGACGCTCACCGGACCGCGCAGCGCCGTCCTGGTCAACGACGGGCCGTCCGGCTCCGCACCCTCCTGTCCCGAGCCGACCGCCGGGTGGGACTCCGGGTACGGGCTCTGGCTCTACGGGGCGCCGTACTGGAACCTCACCGGGTTCACCGTGAAGGACTCCAAGAAGGGCTTGGTGCTGGACGGTTCGCCGCACGTGGTGATCGACGGGCTGTACGTGCACCACGTCGAGGACGAGGGCGTGCACTTCCGCCGCTCGTCCGCCGACGGGGTGCTGCGCGACTCCGTCGTCGAGTACACCGGCCGGGTCCAGCCGGGCTACGGGGAGGGGGTGTACCTCGGTTCGGCGAACTCCAACTGGGGCTGCCACGGCAACTCCGGCGGCGCGGACCGCTCGGACCGGGTGCTGGTGGAGGGCAACCGGATCGGCCCGTACGTCACCGCCGAGGGGATCGACGTCAAGGAGGGCACCTCGGGCGGCACGATCCGGGGCAACACCTTCGACGGGCGCGGCATCAGCGGCGAGAACTCCGCCGACTCCTGGGTGGACGTCAAGGGCAGCGGCTACCTCGTCGAGGACAACAGGGGCACCTTCGCGGCGCCCGGCACCTTCGCCAACGGCTACGAGACCCACAACCCGGCCACCAGCCCGTCCTTCCCGAACGGCTGCGGGAACACCTGGCGCGGCAACACCTCGGACCTCGGCGGCGTCGGCGCGTACGCCATCAGGATCACCTCGGTGTCGGCCTGCGCCGGCCGGCCGAACGTGGTGTACGCGTCCAACACCGTGACCCGGGCGACCGCCGGCCTGACCAACGTGCCCGTCACGCCCTGAGGACGGACGTTCCCCTACTTTCGTCGGGGGAGCGCGTCGCACAACGGCCGTCCCCCGGCGGCCCGCCGGTTCCTACCGTCGCATCCATGAACCACCACACCGACCGGCGGGCCGCGGACCGGGGCCCCTCCACGGCACGCGGCCGCACGGACACCTGGGCGTTCCTGCGGGAGGCCGTGCGCGACCTGCGGACCACCGGTGCCGTCGCCCCCAGCGGCAAGGCGCTGGCCCGCACCGTGACCGACCCGATCCGCGTCCGGGCCCCGCGCCCGCTGTCCGTCCTGGAGGCCGGCGCCGGCACCGGCGCGATCACCCGCGCCCTGCTGCCCCAACTCCCGCACGGCAGCCGCCTCGACCTCGTGGAGGCCAACCCCCGCTTCGTCGCGCGGCTCCACGAACTCCTGGACGCGCACCCGGCTCCGCCCGCCCGGAACATCCGGGTCACCGTGCACCAGACCTACGTCGAGGACCTGGACACCGACCGGCGCTACGACGTCATCGTCTCAGCCCTCCCGCTGACCAACTTCGCCCCCGACCGGGTCGAACGGATCATGGCCCGCTACCTGGACCTGCTCCTCCCCGGCGGCACCCTCTCCTCCTTCGCGTACCTGGGCACCCGCCGGGCGCGCACCCTCCTCGCCTCCCGTGCCGAGGCGCGTCGGCACGCCGCCGTCGACGCGATCACGGCGGCCTACCGGCACCGCTACGCCACCGGCCGCTGGACCGTCCTCGCCAACCTGCCCCCGGCCCACGTCTGGGAGCTGCGGCGCCCCGAGGTGACCGGTGGGCGGACCGGGGAGCAGGCCGGTGACCAGTCCGGCGGCCAGACCGACGACCAGTCCGGTGCCCGGCGGTGAGCTTCCTGACCGACGCCCTCGGCCACCTGCCGCCGCTCGCCGTGTACGGGGTGGTGGCCCTGGCCGTCTGCGCCGAATCGGTCCTGGTGCTGGGCGTGTTCACCCCCACCTTCGCCCTGCTGCTGACCTCCGGCGCCCTGGCCCGCGCCGGCACCGTCAGCCTGCCCCTGGTGATCGCGGCCGCCGCCACGGCGGCGGTCGCGGGCGACTACCTCGCCCACCGCACCGGCGGCGTCCTGGGCGAGCGGCTGCGCGAGGGCAGCATCGGCCGCCGGATCCCCGCCGCCGCCTGGCAGCAGGCCGAGGGCCTGATGGCCCGCCACGGGGGCCGGGCCGTGTTCGTCGGCCGCTTCCTGCCCATGGTCCGCACCCTGACCCCGCACCTCGCCGGAGCCACCGGCCTGCCCTACCGGAGGATGGCCTCCTACAGTGCCTGCGCCGCCGGACTGTGGGCCGCCGCCGAGGCCGGCACCGGGTACGCCGCGGCGACCTCCCTCCAACGGCTCGTCACCGTCGGCGGCCCCGTCCTCGCCGTCGCCGCCGCCCTGGTGGTCGCGGGCGTGGTCCTGCGGTTCAGGAAGCGGTGCTGACGGTGCCGTGGTCGGTCGGTCGGTGTCCGCGGCCGGGTGGCGGATCTCCGGCCCCACCTGATCGAGTTCGGCGGTAGGTGATCGAAATTCTCCGCCGGTCGACGCTCCGTGATCGTCAGATCTCGATCTGCTCACAAGTGCTTGAACTATGGACAGATCGTGTGACAGGCCTGGTTGAATCACGAACCTCTTCCAAGCGGAACGGAGTGTTCACGTCCATGCCTTCACGGATGCGCGGCGGTCGTCGCGGCCTGGCCGCCGTCGCCGGACTCGTCCTCACCGTCGGCCTCGCGCTGACCGGCTGTGACCCCACGACGGGCGATACCGCCACCGCCGCGGTCTCCTCGCCCGCCGTCACGGCCGAGGCCACCACCCCGGCCGCGCCCGCACCGGCGCCCCCGGCGCCGGTGGCCACCACGCCGCCGGCCGAGCCGGTCCTGACGCCGGCGCCCCCGGCGCCGGAGCCGACCGCCGCCGCGCCCGCGCCGACCGTCCCGGCGGCCCCGCCGAAGACCCCGCCGAGCAAGGCCGCCACCACCCCCAAGGCGCAGCCGACGCCCACCAGGGCCGAGCCGCAGCCCAAGGTCACGACCGCCCAGCCGCCGACCGACCCCGACCCGGCGCCCGCCGAGACGAAGCCCGCGGCGGCGGCCGGTGACTGCGAGATCAAGTCGAACGCCGGCAACTGCTACAAGGCCGGCCAGTTCTGCCGCAACGACGACCTCGGCAAGAGTACCCACGAGGCGGGCGGCCGGGTGATCACCTGCCGGATGGTCAGCGGCAAGCCGCACTGGCAGGCGTGAGCCGGACCCCCGCCCGGCGCGGCTCAGGGCAGTTCGGCGAGCGTGCTCCAGAACAGCCGCTCGTAGGCCTGTAGCAGCCGGCCGTACTCGCGGGCGGCGTCGAGGTCCGGACCGGCGGTCAGCCCCGCCGGTCCGAGCGCCTCGGCCGCCGCCCGCTCCAGCGCCGTCGCGGGCTGAGCGAAGAGGTCGAAGAACGCGCACGCCTCTTCGTCGAACCCGTGGAACCGGCGCAACGCCCCGGCCAGCGTCGCGCAGTACCCGCCCCAGGCCGCGAAGTTGGCCACCAGCGCCGCCGCCACGGCGGCCGGCCGCCCGTTCAGCGCGAGCCAGGCGAGGTACGCCGGGTAGGCCTGGCACCCGGCCAGCGGCGCCCCGGCGGGGGCCGGTCCGCAGGCGGCCGCCAGGGCCGGTAGCGTGCGCAGCGCGGCATTCTCGCCCTCGGCCAGCCCGGCGAACCAGGCGCCCAGCGGTCCGTCGGCGCACCGGGTGGCGAGCAGCAGCAGACTGCGCCGGTCGGAGGCGATGACCCGCCGCTGCTGCGCCGCCAGTTCGGCGAGCACGGCGAGCCGCCCCCGCCCCGCCGCGAACGCGGTCACGACGGCGGGATCCGCCTCGTCCGCCGGGGCCAACTCGGCGCGCAGCGCGCGGAGTCGCCGCCCGGGCGCAGGTTCCTCGGCCGGGTGCTCCGGCTGGTCGATCGGCATGGACGCCCTCCGCATCGCTGGCTCCGGTTCCACCGGCCCCGGTCCGTCGGCCGAGCCGAGTGCGGTCCTCACGTTAGCCGAGCGGGCACGGGCGGGCGGATCATGCCACGCCCCGCAGTGCGCGCGCCCGGAGCGTGTGTGCAGGTCGACGGCGGCCGTGAAACACCGTGGGAGGTGCGATGACCGCGCCTGGTCAAGGCGGTGGGGCGGCGCGCAGCCGGCGAACCTCGGCGTGCTGGCCCTTCCGTCCTACCGGGGCAGGGGCCGGGGCACGCGGTCGGACAGCGCCGGGCCGGGCTCACCCCCGGGCGCCGACCAGGCCGGACTCGTAGGCCAGGATCACCAGGTGGACGCGGTCGCGGGCGGCGAGCTTGGTGAGCAGGCGGGACATGTAGGTCTTCACGGTGGCGGTGCTGAGGACGAGTTCGGCGGCGATCTCGGTGTTGGACAGGCCGCGGCCGACGAGGGTGAGGATCTCGCGTTCGCGGTCGGTGATGCCGGTGAGGCGGCGGTCCGCCGGGGGCGCGGCGGTGGCGGGTCGGGCGGCGAACTCGGCGATCAGGCGGCGGGTGACGCTCGGGGCGATGAGGGCGTCGCCCGCGGCCACCACCCGGATCGCGCCGAGGATGTCGTCCAGGGCCATGTCCTTGACGAGGAATCCGGAGGCCCCGGCGCGCAGGGCGGCGTGGACGTTCTCGTCCTCGTCGAAGGTGGTGAGCACGACCACCCGGGCCGCCTCCGGTGCGGCCGTCACCCGCCGGGTGGCCTCGATGCCGTCGAGGACGGGCATCCGCAGGTCCATCACGACCACGTCGGGCCGCAGTTCCCCGGCGAGCCGGACGGCCTCGGCGCCGGTGGCGGCCTCGCCGACCACCTCCAGGTCGGGCGCCTCGGTGATCACCATCTCCAGGGCGGCGCGGACGAGCGGCTGGTCGTCGGCGAGGAGGACGCGGACGGCGCGCACGGGGGGCGTCATCGGGCGGCCCCCTCGGCGACCGGCAGCCGGGCGGCGACCCGGAAGCCGCCGCCGGGGCGCGGCGCGGCGTCGAACTCGCCGTGCAGCAGGGCGACCCGCTCGCGCAGGCCGGCCAGGCCGTAGCCCACGCCGGGGGCGGTGCCGCGGCCGCGGCCGCGGTCGGTGACCTCGATGGCGAGTTCCGCCGGGCGCCGGTGGTCGACGGTGACCCGGCAGGACGGGGCGGCGGCGTGGCGGACCACGTTGGCCACCGACTCCTGGACGATCCGGAACGCCGCCAGGTCGATCTCCGGCGGCAGCGGCCGCCGTTCGCCGTGCCACCGGACGTCGACCCGCACGCCCGCCGCGGTGGTGGCGGCGGTCAGCCCGTCGAGGTCGGCCAGCCCGGGCGGGCGCAGCGCGGCGCCCGCGGGCTCGGCGGAGTCGTCGGCCCGGCGCAGCGCGCCGAGCATCCGGCGCAGGCCGGCCAGGGTCTCGCGGCCGGCGGTCTCGATCTCGCCGAGCGCCTCGCGCGCCCGGTCCGGCCGGGTGTCGATGACGCGGCGGGCCGCGCCCGCCTGGAGGGCGACGATGCCGATGCTGTGCGCGACGGTGTCGTGCATCTCGCGGGCGATCCGCAGCCGTTCGGCGGTGACCGCCTCGGCCGCCGCCCGGGCGCTCAGCGCCTGTGCGTGCGCCCGGGACTGGTGCACCGAGCGGCCCACCAGCCAGGCGATGACGGCGATCAGCACGCCGGCGTCGTTGGCGCCGATCCGGGTGCCGGTGAGCAGCAGGCCGCCGCCGAGGGCGGGGGAGAGGATCAGATGGAGGGTCAGCACGCCCAGCACCATGGCGAGTGCGGCGCGCGAGGTCCGGCGCGGTTCGGCGGCCGTGACCAGGCAGAGGGCGGCGGCGACCGCGAGCAGCGCGGTCGGCGGCAGTTCGAGCTCCCAGCGCCAGGCCTTGGTCCGCGCCACGGTGGCGGCGAGCAGGAGGGCGACGGCCGTGCGCGGCCGGCGGCGCAGCAGGGCGGCGGCGAGGAGGGCGACGGGGGTGGTGGCCGCGGCGCTCGCCCAGTCCTGGTGGACGGCCGGGGCGGGGTCGCCCTCCGGCGCCGGCCCGTGGACCGGGCGGGCGCCGGGCACGAGGGTGGGGGAGAGCAGCGAGACGCACCACGCGAGCGCCGTCCAGGCGCCGGGCGGCACCCGACGGAGCCGGGGCGGGAGGAGCGGGGGTGGCTGGGGCGTCGCGGACATGCGGTGATCGTAACGAGGCGGCGCCCGCCGGGGCATCGGACCACGGGTGTACGACCGGGGGTGACGGTCGGGCGCTCCGGGCGTCGGCCCGGGGCCGATCGGCGGCCGGTCAGACGAGGTGGCGCAGCAGTGCCGCCACCGCCGGCGGGGTCTCGCCGGGCGGGCGGACCACCATGACCTGCCAGGTCGGGGCGTGCCGGGCGAAGCGGTGCCGGGCGAGGTCGGGGAAGCGGTCCGCGATCGAGCGCGGCATGACGCAGACCCCGAGGTCGTTGCGGACCAGCTCGGACGCCGCGACGATGTCGTTCACCTCGAAGGTGGTCTCCCGGTCCACCCCGGCGGCCCGGAAGGACCGGTCGACGGCGTACCGGATCGCCCACCCGGGGGTGAAGTCGACCAGCGGCAGCCCGGCCACCTCGTCGAGGGCGACCGGCCCGGCGGGCAGCCGGCCGGGCGCCGCCACCAGGACCATCTCCTCCCGTGACAGCAGCCGCGCGGTCAGGCCGCGCTGCTGCTGGCGGTCGAGGGCCACCACCGCCAGGTCGACGGTGCCCTCGCGCAGCGCCTGCCGGATGTCGGCTACCGCCGCCTGGCGCAGCCGGACGGTCACGCCGGGGTGCTCGGCCCGCAGCGCGGCCAGCGCCAGGTGGAGGTCGGCCCACACCCCCTGCATGGTGCCGACGGTGATCCGCCCGCGCAGCTGCCCGCGCACCGCGTCGACGGCGGCCCGGGCCGAGTCGGCGGTCCTGAGCGTCGCCCGCGCCGCCGGGAGGAACGCCTCGCCCGCCGCGGTCAGCGCCACGCGGTGGGTGGTGCGGTCGAACAGCGGCGTGCCCAGCTCGCGTTCGAGGGCGCGGACGGTGCCGGACACCGCCGACTGCACGACGTTCAGCCGGCGCGCGGCCGCCGTGAAACCGCCCTCCTCGGCGACGGCGACGACGACCTCCATCTGCCGCAGATCCATCAGCGCTCCCGCTCGGCCGTGTTCCGCCCGGCCCGCCCGGGAGCGGAGCCCGGGCCGGCGCGGGGCGATCGTCGTTCCCCGGCCGCATCGTACGCGCGGCCGCCGTGCGGCCGGCCGGCTCGCGCGCGCCGTGCACTCCCGGGGCACGACCCGTGCGCCCACGGGCACACCGGGGTGCCGGGACCGTCCTAGCCTCCGTACGGCCGACGTCGGGCCGCGGCACCCCCCCCAGGCCGCCGCCCCGTCAGGCCCGTGACCCCCGACCCCCACCCGCAACGGACCGGTATGAGCACAGTGACAACCCCCGCCCGGCGCCCGGCGGACGACTCGGCGTGGGCTCCGCTCGCCGGCCGGGTCTTCCGCGCCCTGTGGATCGCCCAACTCGTCTCCAACGTCGGCAGCTGGATGCAGACCGTCGGCGCCCAGTGGCTGCTGGTCGGGCACGACGCCGCCCTGCTCGCCCTGGTGCAGACCGCCGCGAGCCTGCCGGTCGTCCTCCTGGCGCTGCCCTCCGGCGTCCTGGCCGACCGCCGCGACCGGCGCTCGGTGCTGATCGCCGCGCAGCTCGTGATGCTCGCCGTCGCCACCGTCCTCGCCGTGCTGGCCTTCGCCGGCGCGCTGACCCCCGGCCCGCTGCTCGGCCTCACCTTCCTGCTCGGCTGCGGCACCGCCGTGATGGGCCCGGCCTGGCAGGCCGTCCAGCCGGAGCTGGTGGAGCGCCGGCAGCTGGGGCAGGCCGCGGCGCTCGGCGCCGTCAACATGAACCTGGCGCGGGCGGTCGGCCCCGCCGTCGGCGGCGCGGTGGTCGCGGCGGCCGGCGCGGGCTGGGTGTTCGCCTTCAACGCCGCCTCCTACCTCTGCGTCCTGGTCGTGCTGCTGCGCTGGCACCGGACCGCGCCGCAGGACGGCCCGACCGGCGGGGACGAGGGACTGCTGGCGGCCGTGCACGCGGGCCGCCGCTACATCCGGCACGCGCCGGGCGTGCGGCGGGTGCTGCTGCGCACCGCGCTGTTCGTGCCCGGCGCGGGCGCGCTCTGGGCGCTGCTGCCGCTGGTCGCGCGCCAGTCGCTCGGCCTCGGCCCGGGCGGCTACGGCCTGCTGCTCGGGGCGGTCGGCGTCGGCGCGGTGGGCGGGGCGTTCGCGCTGCCGCTGCTGCGGCGCCGGCTGGGGGCCAACGGCACCCTGGTGGCCGGCACGGTCGTGCTCGCCGGGGTGCTGGCCGTCCTGGCGACGGTCCGCCTGCCCTGGCTCGTCGGCCTCGTCCTGCTGCCCGCCGGGGTGGCCTGGATCGCGGTGCTCTCCACCCTCAACGCGGCGGTCCAGACCCGGCTGCCCGGCTGGGTGCGGGCCCGCGGCCTGGCCGTCCAGCTGCTGGTCTTCCAGGGCGGCCAGGCCCTCGCGGCCCCGCTGTGGGGCGTGCTGGCCGACCGTCACGGGCCCGGCGCCGCGCTGCTGGCGGCCGGCGCGGTACTGCTGCTGGGGGCGCTGGGCGCCCGCCGGCTGCCGCTGTACGCCGGGGACGGGGTGGACCCGACGCCCTCCGAACACTGGCCGCAGCCCCCGCTGGCGGTCGAACCGGGCCACGCGGAGGGACCCGTGCTGGTCTCCGTGGAGTACCGGGTGGAGCCGGAGCACCGCGCCGCGTTCACCGCGCGGATGCGCCGGGTCGCCGCCTCGCGCCGCCGCACCGGCGCGCTCAGCTGGGGCCTCTACCAGGACGGCGGCGAGCCCGAGCGGTTCGTCGAGACCTACCTGGTCTCCTCCTGGGCCGAGCACCTCGCCCAGCACGGCGGCCGGCTCACCGCCGCCGACCGCCGGGACGAGGAGGAGGCCCGGGCGCTGCTGCGCCCCGGGACCGCGCCCGCGGTGACGCACGCCTTCGACGTCTCGGCGGGGCCGCTGCCGGCGGCGGCCGGGGCCCGGTAGCCGGAGCGGCCGGTCCGCCCCCGACAGCCGGGGCGGACCGGCCGTCAGCCTCCTGCCGGACCTCAGACCTCCGCGACCGGCCCGCCGCGCCGCTCGGTGGCCCAGTACAGCAGGGCCGCCAGCGGCAGGGCGGCGCCCAGCACCGTCACCGCCGTCCAGCCTCCGGCCCGGTAGAGCACCGAGCCGAGCTGCGAGCCGGCCGCGCCGCCCACGAAGAAGATCGCGATGAACGCGCTGTTCAGCCGGGCCCGGGCGGCCGGGTCGAGCTGGTACACGGTGTGCTGGCCGAGGATCAGCGTGGTCTGCACGGCCATGTCGACGAGCACGGCCGCCAGCGCGAGCACCACCACGCTGTGCCCGCCGATTCCCGCCGCCGCGAACGCCACGCCCGCGACCGCGAGCGCCACGCCGGTCATCGGCCGGGCCAGGCCGCGGTCCGCCCAGTGCCCGGCGAACGGCGCCACGGCCGCACCGGCCGCGCCGACCAGGGCGAACAGCCCGACCCCGGTCGCCGAGTAGTGGAAGGACGGGCCGGTCAGGACGAACGAGACGGTCGTCCAGAAGGCGCTGAACGCGCCGAACATCGCCGCCTGGTAGAGCCCGCGCCGCAGCAGCGCCGGGTGGGTGCGCACCAGCCGGACGGTGGAGCGCAGTACGTGGTGGTAGGGGATCGTGGTGGTGGGCGCGTGCGCGGGCAGGGCGGCCCGCAGCGCCACGCCGAGGACGACCATCAGGCCCGCCGAGCCGAGGAAGACGGCGCGCCACCCGGCGAGGTCGGAGACCAGGCTGCTCAGGGTGCGGGAGAGCAGGATGCCGGTGAGCAGTCCGGTCATCACCCGGCCCACCACCCGGCCCCGGGCGTGGTCGGGGGCGAGCCCGGCCGCGAGCGGCACCAGGATCTGCGCGACCACCGAGGTCGCGCCCGCCACCAGCGAGGCGACCAGCAGCATCGGGAAGCCCGTCGAGAGGCCCGCGGCCACCAGGGCGAGGGTGGTGACGGCGAGCAGGGCGCTGATCAGGTTCCGCTTCTCCAGCCGGTCGCCGAGCGGGACCAGGAACACCATGCCGAGCACGTAGCCGATCTGGGTGAGGGTGATCAGCGTCCCGGCGGTCCCGGTGTCGGTGTGGAACGCCTCGGCCAGCGCGGACAGCAGCGGCTGGGCGTAGTAGAGGTTGGCGACGGTGCTGCCGGAGGCGACGGCCAGCAGGACGATCAGCCAGCCGGGCACGCCGTGGGCGGGCTCGGCGGGGTCGGCCTTGCGGCGGGAACGGAGGCCGGACGAGGCGGAGGACATGGGCACCTTCTCGAAGGGGGAGCCGGCGGGGCCGGCCCGGACCGTTGTGCTGGGCGGCGGACGGCGCCGTCATCGCCGCCGTCCACACAGTGATCAGCGCTGGACCGGTCGTCCCGCTTCCTCGTTCCCGGCGATCCTTCGAGATGTCAGTCATCTCCGATGGAGATGGGCCTCCCGCTCCGCCCGGCCTCCGGCGGCGCCGGCCGCGGCGGACGCCCGGCCCGGTCCGAGCCGCAGCCGGCGCAGCGCGCCGACGGCGACGACCAGCCAGACCGCCGCCGCCACCCACAGCAGCGCGCGGCCGAGCGGGTCCAGCCAGTCCACCCGCGCCGCCGCCGAGGCCGACAGCGCGGCCACCGCCGTCATGCCCAGCGGGAAGACCGTCGACCAGCGCCGCAGGTCGTAGCGGAGCCGGGGCCGCAGCACCTCGGCGACGGCCAGCACCGCGTACCCGGCCAGCGACAGGCCGAGCAGCACCAGCGTCACCACCCGCAGCGCGGTGTGCGTGCCACCGCTCCACACCCCGGAGGCGAGCAGCTTGGAGGCGGCCAGCGCGGAGATCGCCAGCGCGCCGGCGGACACCCAGTGGTCGCCCGCCCCCGCCGTCACCTGGCGCGGGTCGAAGCGCAGCAGCGCGTCCCCGTACAGCACCAGGCCCAGGACGAACACCGGCAGCGCCGCCCAGGCCAGCCAGTCGGCGGTGTGCGGGGCGAGGGTGGCGGCGAGCACGGCCAGGCCCTGGGTGGCGACGCAGATCAGGAACGCCGCGCCCGGCAGCCGCCGGCCCAGGTGGCGCAGTACGGCGGTCAGCAGCACCGGCCAGGCGGCGGCGGCGACCGCGAGCAGGGCCTCGGCGGCGGTCGTCCAGCCGAGCTGGTCGAGCCGGACCCCGAGCACCGTGGTGGCGGCGACCGCGGTGAGCGCGGGCGGGGTCTGCGCCCGGGCCGTCCAGCCACGCCGGTCGCCGAGCAGGAGGGCGCAGAAGGCGAGGGCCAGCAGCAGCCAGAGCAGCCCGGCGATCCAGAGGTCCGCGACCGACAGGGCGTCGAATCCGGCGAGGTGGAAGCCGACCGAGATGATGCCGGTCGCCATCACCGCCGCGCCGGTCGCCGGCGGGACCGCGTCCCACCGCGGGCCCCGCCGCCGCTCCGGTGCCGGACCGCTGCGCTCGTTCATGCCTCCATGGCAGCGCCCGGAGGGGGACCCGGCCACCGGGCGCCGCCGGACCGGGGCACCCGGGCGGAACGGGTCACCCGGCGGGCCGCCTCCCGGGTGCGGCGGTGCGCCCGCGCGGTTTCGATGGGCACACGGTCCGGCCCGGAAGCGGAGGGTGCCACGTGCGCGAGGCGACGAGCGAGTCCGGCGGTGCGTCGACGAGCGAGCCCGGTGCCGCGTTCCTGAAGGCGGGCCGGTTCCTGCGCCCCGGCACGCCCGCGCCCGACCTGCACAGCGTCCGCCTCACCGGCGGCCGGGCGGCCGACGCCTTCTACCGGGACCGCTGGAGCCACGACAAGGTCGTGTACTCCACCCACGGCGTCAATTGCACCGGCTCCTGCCGCTGGAAGGTCTTCGTCAAGGACGGCATCATCACCTGGGAGACCCAGGCCACCGACTACCCGTCCGTCGGCCCCGACCGCCCCGAGTACGAGCCGCGCGGCTGCCCGCGCGGCGCCGCCTTCTCCTGGTACACCTACTCGCCCACCCGGGTGCGCTACCCGTACGTGCGCGGAGTGCTGCTGGAGCTGTACCGGGAGGCGCGGGCCCGGCTGGGCGACCCGGTGGCGGCCTGGGCGGAGCTCACCGAGGACCCGGAGCGCCGCCGCGCCTACCAGCGGGCCCGCGGCAAGGGCGGCCTGGTGCGGGCGGGCTGGGAGGAGGCGGTGGAGATCGTCGCCGCCGCGCAGGTGCACACCGTGCGGCGCTACGGCCCGGACCGGATCGCCGGGTTCTCGCCGATCCCGGCGATGTCGATCGTCTCGCACGCGGCCGGCGCCCGCTACCACTCGCTCATCGGCGCCACCATGCTCTCCTTCTACGACTGGTACGCGGACCTGCCGGTGGCCTCCCCGCAGGTGTTCGGCGACCAGACCGACGTGCCCGAGTCGGGGGACTGGTGGGACGCCGCCTACCTGGTGATGTGGGGCTCCAACGTGCCCGTCACCCGCACCCCCGACGCGCACTGGATGGCCGAGGCCCGCTACCGGGGCCAGAAGGTGGTGGCGGTCTCCCCGGACTACGCGGACAACACCAAGTTCGCCGACGAGTGGCTGCACCCCCATCCGGGCACCGACGGCGCCCTCGCCCTCGCCATGGGCCACGTCGTCCTGCGGGAGTTCTTCGTCGACCGCACGGTCCCGTTCTTCGACGACTACGTCCGCCGCTTCACCGACCTGCCGTTCCTGGTCACCCTGACCGAACGGGACGGCGCGTACACCCCGGCCAAGTTCCTGCGCGCGAGCGACCTAGGTGTTCTGACCCGTGAGGTTGGGGACGCGGCTGGCGGGTGGCTTGCCTGCGAGTGCGGTGTGTCCGCGGTGGTGATTGTAGGTGTGGAGCC